>CBFGMW010000029.1:0-11896 GCA_965649925.1 uncultured Fluviicola sp. | reverse complement strand
TTGCGGATAATTCACCAATAAGTCATATGCATAGTATGGATTCAATGCTTTTAAAACCCCCGGATTTTGAATGAAATATGCTCCACCAACAATTCCCAGCATAAGAAACCAAATAAGCATCACAGGCCCGAAAGCTTTACCAATGAACTTAGTGCCGAACTGCTGAATGACAAAGATTCCAATGATAATTGCAATAACAATTGGCATCGTTTTAATGTTGGGATTCACATAGCTCAATCCTTCAATAGCTGAAGAAACAGAAATTGGCGGCGTAATAATTCCATCTGCTAAAAGCGCCGCACCACCTATCATTGCCGGCACTACCAACCATTTCTTTTTTCTGCGCACCAGTGTATAAAGCGAGAAAATCCCGCCTTCTCCCTTGTTATCCGCACGAAGTGTAATGATTACGTATTTGATAGTAGTTTGAATAGTTAATGTCCAAAAAATACAAGATAAACCACCAAGGATTAGCTGATCAGTAAGCGTTCTATCACCGGCAATAGCCTTAAGTACGTAGAGTGGTGAAGTCCCGATATCACCGAAAATAATTCCGACAGTGATTAACAATCCCGCGAAGGATAACGCGTGATGATGATTTTTTGACATGTTCAATATTTTGCACTAAAATTACACAAAAGGTAGCAGGTAGAGTTCGAAACTGATATACTTTTCCAGACACTTTCGCACAAAAAAACACTATTTTTGCGGTTCGATTATGGCAAAAAACAAGCTCAAACGGTTCGCTGAGATGAAAGCATTTCCAAATGTTTTCGAACCAACTCTGGATCCTAATCCGGCAGAGGATTTCAATCTGAAGGGGAAATGGCGTTCAGATTATTTCAAGAACAACAATCCTATTATCCTGGAATTAGGCTGCGGCAAAGGTGAATATACTGTGGGATTGGCGAAACACTATCCGAACAAAAACTTTGTGGGCGTAGACATTAAAGGTTCACGTATGTTTGTTGGAGCCAAAGATGCTTTAGATGCCGGCATGAAAAATGCGGCTTTTTTACGCGCAAAAGTAGATTTCATTGAGCAGTATTTTGCAGTAGATGAAATTGATGAGATTTGGCTGACCTTTTCCGATCCACAAGCCGAAAAACCGAGAAAACGATTAAGTTCAAGACTTTTTGTTGAACGTTATCAGCGTATTTTAAAGCCCGGAGGACTTGTTCACATGAAAACTGATTCCGACCTGCTTTTTGAATCTACTGAAGAGCAGATAAAAGAGCATGGTTATGAAGTTGTTGAATTAACCTGGGATTTATACAAAAGCCTGCCAGCTGACCTGGCCCCTACCATTCGGGAAATCCTGCATATCAAAACACATTACGAACAACTTTTCACAGCAAAAGGGTCTGTGATTAAATATTGTTCTTTTAGAATTCATCATTCGCAAATTGCATAAGCGAACCGCTCCCTATATGATTGTGGTCGTCCATATAAATAGCCGCAGGAGGTAGAATAATACTCTGGAAGGTCTCCCGAACACCACGAACGACTTCCCGAACGCGTGTGAAACGAAATTTATAACATTGGATGGCTTCCCGAACGCTTGTGGCAATAAATTAATCACCACGAACAGCGTCCCGAACATCCTTCATACGAAATTTGCCGCACCAAACAATCAATTCTTCAACCATGGCAGCAAATAAATGAATGCAAACGGCATATTATCACAGCAATGAACCTATGAAAAAGTGCGTTGAATAAATTATTCCTGCATGGAGGAGAAATTGAAAAACAATCCGATTGTTGCAAATGAAGTGCTCTGTCTGAAACTGTTATTGGAAAGATTGAAACTTGGTCCAACTTGAAATTGGAACTTTAACCAGTCTATCCCGCCTCTTAATGTCAACGCTGGTTCGATCAGGAAATTGCTGCTATTGCTCTGTAAATACGCAATTTGATCTTCATCTTCAAAAGTCAGATTTCCGCGGATGTTTGAATAGTTCAGTACTGAGAATCTGGACGAAATCGCCACAGAGAAATACTCTGATTTATATCCGAAAACAGGCTGAATACCATATCTCAGAATGTTAGCAGAAATTTTCCCGGTTGTTCCCGGATACTGCTCTACGGTTGACGGCAAATGATTTTCAACTCTCCCCGCTCCTATTAGTCCGTAAGTTTCAAACACGAGGTTCTCATTAAAAACTTTATAATACCCAATTCCGCCTTCACCAAACCTTCCTGATCCACCGTTCCCGTTATCCAGCTCCTCCGGAATAAACCAACCACCATTTGCCTGAATTGCAATTGAGTTAGTTAAACCATAGGCGCCCTGAAATTCGATTTGACTTGTGTTTCCCGCAGCAGCAATGGATGTTTCCCCTTTCTCACTGATCATAGGGGCATTCTGTGTATTCGCAGAATAATAATTTGGACTACATGCTGTTAACAACGAATAACATGCAACAGCGCACAACAGCAATCTTGTGTTCACGCATTTTCTTTTTTTCTTCACCATCTCTCTCACGTTTAATTACGGATTTCTTTGAACCCTTGAATTAAATTAAACATTTGAATCTTAACAGTTTCACAAAAAAACAAAAATCCCTCAACCATTAAGAAGAGGGACTATATTTTTTCAAATTGAAAAGTAGTTAAGAACAATCCTCTTTCCAATTTGTTCCGTCGTTGCGGATTCAATGATCAAGCTACTTTCAATCGTGCAACCTTGCTTTTTGAGAACTGCGCTTTCGCATATTCAATTTCTACACGGTATTCTTTTTCCTTTTTAGACGGAAGATCATACATGGCATCAGTTAAGATTGCTTCACAGATTGATCGCAAGCCGCGTGCTCCTAATTTAAACTCAAGGGCTTTTTCTACGATAAAATCCAACACTTCCGCATCGAATGTCAAACGAATACCATCGATTTCGAAAAGACGCGTATACTGTTTGATAAGCGCATTTTTAGGTTCCGTCAGAATACGTTTCAAACTTTTCGCTTCCAAAGGTTCCAGATATGTTAATACCGGAAAACGACCGATTAATTCAGGAATTAATCCAAAGGTTTTAATATCCGTAGGGTTGATGTATTTCAGGAAGTTATCGGTGTCGATTCTTACTGAATCTGCCTGCCCAAAACCAATTGTTTGTGTATTCACACGGCGCGCAATGATTCTTTCTATTCCATCGAATGCCCCACCACAAATGAACAAAATGTTTTTAGTGTCGATCGTGATCATTTTTTGTTCCGGATGTTTTCTGCCTCCTTGCGGCGGAACGTTTACAGACGATCCTTCCAATAACTTCAACAATGCCTGCTGAACTCCTTCACCGGAAACATCTCGTGTAATTGACGGATTATCACTCTTACGCGCAATTTTATCTATTTCATCAATAAATACAATTCCGTGCTGAGCAGCCTGGGCGTTATAATCAGCGGCCTGAAGTAAGCGGGAAAGAATACTCTCAACATCTTCACCTACGTAACCGGCTTCTGTTAAGACAGTTGCATCAGCTATACAGAAAGGAACATTCAACATTTTTGCAATGGTTTTCGCCAATAACGTTTTACCTGTTCCGGTTCTTCCCACTAAAATAACATTCGATTTTTCAATCTCGATATCGTCAATTTTAGTTTGGTTCAATCGTTTATAATGATTGTAAACAGCTACGGAAAGCACTTTTTTAGCATCTTCCTGACCGATTACGTATTCATCCAATTTCGCCTTTATTTCCATAGGTTTCAACACGTTTACCGGAGCAGCCTCTTTGCTTTTGGAAGTTACTTCTTCGTCAACAATCGAGCGCGCCTGAACGATGCAATGATCACAGATATGACCAGACAAACCAGCAATTAACAAACCTACCTGATTTCGTGGTCGCCCACAAAACGAACATGTTGTTTCTCTTTTAGACATTCTTCAAATCCTTGGTGACAAAAAAGTCACTATGACGATACCATCAGAGTGACTTTTCTATATGTGTGTACAAAGGTAGTTTATTTCGGGTTGCGAGTCAAGACTTCGTCAACCATTCCGTAAGCTTTTGCTTCTTCAGCCGTCATCCAGTAATCGCGATCAGAATCCTCCCATACCTTTTCGATTGTTTGTTTCGAATGATGAGCAATAATTTCATACAATTCTTTCTTCAGTTTTTGAATTTCGCGTGCTGTAATTTCAATATCAGAAGCTTGTCCCTGAGCTCCGCCAAGCGGTTGGTGAATCATTACCCTTGAATGTTTCAAAGCAGTTCTTTTACCTTCAGCTCCGGCGCACATCAAAACTGCTCCCATGGAAGCCGCCATTCCTGTACAAATTGTTGCTACATCCGGCTTAATATACTGCATCGTGTCGTAAATTCCCAAACCTGCGTATACAGATCCTCCGGGAGAGTTCAAATAAATTTGAATGTCTTTCTTTGCGTCTACAGACTCCAGGAATAATAATTGAGCGTTAACAATATTTGCTACCTGATCGTTAATTCCTGTTCCAAGGAATAAAATCCTATCCATCATCAAACGGGAGAAAACGTCCATTTGTGTCATATTCAAATGACGTTCCTCAATGATATAAGGTGTTAAGGAAGATTCGATGTAGCTATCCAAATGCATGCTGGAAATACCGACATGCTTTGTTGCATATTTATGAAATTCGTTTTTATCAAACATTGGTCGTGTGTTTACTTATTGAACATTAAAATTAGTAGGATTTGGTTGAAATGGAATCGTTTTAGCAGAAAATTAACTGGAAGAGTTTTGAACACTCAAAAGAGGATACTTCGGTAAACTCGGTGCGAGAAGTTTGAAGAGGAAAACGGAAAGTCTGTGAGTAAAGCGAACTAATGTTTTTTTTGCTATTTCTCTCTTTTAGATCAAAGCGGTTCAAATACTATTTCGTAACTGGTATGTCTTCTTACATTGATAACGGAATTGTCTTCAAAGATCAAATATTGCCCTTTGATGCCTTTTAATACGCCTTCTACCACCGGGGTTTTATCAAAGGTCATGCTCTTAACTTTATCCGGATAACTCAAAACAGGATAATCAAAAACAAAAACATCATCATTCCCGCTTACGAAATCACGCAGATCGAACGGCAATAAATCTTCCAATTTGCCTTTTTCTTCAATCAGGTCAATGCTGTGATCAATTTCGTTTCTAAGCATGCGCTGCCAGTTTGTTTTGTCGGACATGGAAGATTTCAATGCAGCTTCAATCATACCGGCTTCATATCTGTTCGAAGTTTCAGCCAAAATAATTGTTTGGTAAGCACCCTGATCTATCCAGCGTGTTTTTTCCTGTCCTGCACGAGTTACACCAACTTTAATTCCATCACTTGCAGCTAAATACACAATATGCGGTTGATTGTGATGTTTTTCTTCCCATTCCAAATCCCTTCCTTCTCCCAAATGTGCTTTACATAATTCAGGATTGATAATGCATGGAGAAGCTTGTGGAGCACTCTGGAAACAGCTGAAACAAAATCCTTGTCCGAAAGAGGTTTTTGTGCGTTTTTGACAATTCTCACACAAAATAATTCCCGTATGTGTTAGGCGAATAGATTTTCCAATGAATTGATTCATCAAAATTGTTTCTTCTAATTCCAACGTATACTGAACCGGACTTTCGTAACTGGTTCTCATTTTGGTAATTAATCCTTTTATCATGACTCAACGATTTGTTCTAATTCTTCCGTGCTTTCCATCCAGCACTCTGTGTAATAATCCAATTTACCCTTAGCTTCTTCAAAAGCTTTTAATACCGGCCCTGTTACCGCCATATCACTAAAGTCGAGTTCTGATAATTTAGCTTCGAGTTGTTTTGTTTCGGATTCGAGGGTTTTAATTTTTTCTTCCAGTGTTTTTACCTGATTCTGAAGTTTGTTACGCTGACGTTTCAACTCTTTTCTTTCGTCGTTGGAAAGCCCTTTTGTTTCCGGCTCAACCTGAACCACCGCTACAGTTTTTTCTTTACCTGCCGATTTCTTCTCATCATTTACAACAACCGGATCTCCGTTCAATTTGCGCTGCAGATAATCATGTACACCAAAATGATGAATTTTCAATGCCTGGTTCTCAATATCCCAAATTCGGTTCGTCAAGCCATCGAGGAATTCTCTGTCGTGCGAAACGATCAAAAAGGTTCCTTCATATTTCTGAAGTGCGTTTTTCAACACCTGTTTACTTTGTATGTCGAGATGATTTGTAGGCTCATCCAGAATCAGAACATTCGACGGGCTTAACAACAATTGACAAAGCGCCAACCTCGTTCTTTCTCCACCCGAAAGCACTCCAACCTTCTTATCTGCATCTTCTCCTGAAAACAAAAACGCCCCCAAAATAGAACGCAATTCTTTACGAACATCTCCAACAGCAACAGCATCAACTGTTTCGAGAACGGTCTTATTTTTATCCATTCGTTCTGCCTGATCCTGGGCAAAGTATGTAACCTTCACCTGGTGCCCATGATTCACCGTGCCATCAAATTCTATTTCGTGCATCATACACTTAAACAATGTTGACTTACCAACACCATTTGGTCCAAGCAATGCTATTTTCTCACCACGGCCAACAGAAATGGAAATATCTTTGAAAAGTGTTTTGGTCCCGTAAGTTTTTCCTACATGATCCATTTCCAAAACCAGTTTTCCAGGTTGAACACTTAAAGGAAAATAGATATTCATCTTGGCAATGGCATCCGACTCAACTTCAATTCGCTCGGTCCGTTCCAGTTTCTTAATCAACGATTGCGCAAATGCGGCTTTATTTTTCTTCGCCCGAAACTTGTCGATTAATTCTTTTGTTTGCTTAATTTCTTTGTCTTGCTGTTTCTTCGCATCCGTAAGTCGCTCCATATCTTCAGCACGCTGTGCCTTGTATTTGGAATACGCATACGGGAAATCGAGCAATTTTCCCAGGGTAATATCCCAGGTTCTGTTCGTTACATTATCGAGAAATAACCTGTCGTGCGAAATGACTATAACGGCTCCTTCAAATTTCGACAGATAGTTCTCCAGCCATTGAATTGAGACAATATCCAGGTGATTTGTAGGCTCATCGAGCAACAGTAATCCGGGCTTATTAACCAGAATTCTGGCAAGTTCAGCTCGCATTTTCCAGCCTCCGGAAAATTCTTCCAGCTTTTTTTGGAAATCATCCAGGTGAAAGCCTAAACCATTCAATGTTGCAGCAATTTTCTCTTCCCATTGAAAGCCTTCCAAAATAGCAAACTGATCGTTTTGTGCATTCAAATCGTCTAAAAGATTCAAATAGAATTCCGATTCGTAATCGGTTCTATTCACCAGGTCTTTATTGATCGTTTCAATACGTTCGCGGATTCTGTTCAGTTCGGCGTTCGAATAATACAAATAATCAAAAACCTTTTGCGAGGTATCAATTTCAATATCCTGGGTAAGAAACCCCAATGTTCCGTTCTTTTCACGGTGTATTTTTCCGGCAGAAAGCGTTTCTTTTCCAGCAATCAATCTGAGTAAAGTTGATTTTCCTGCCCCATTCTTTCCTACCAGTCCGATTCTATTTCCCGAAACGACCTGAGCTGAGACATCTTCAAACAAAAAACCTTGCGGGAAGTGAATTCCGCATTTTTCCAAAACAAGCATGTGCAAAGGTACGTAAAGCCAAGAAAGTTCTAATTCAAAAGGTAGAAATGAAGGCTCCAAACAGGCATTATTTTTTAGATTTTAACGAAAATCATACTAAAACAGGTTGTTTCAAATGAACTTTTGAACTAACTTAAATAGGAAAACTACTTGAAATGGGATTAATCAAACCAAATAATTATCATTTTGAAGAGATGAAATTCTCTTCTATCGCGAAGGCTTTGGGACATCCAGCACGCAACAGAATTATTGAATTACTGCTGGAAAATGGATACATTCGGAATATCGATTTGTCGAGCTATCTGAATTTAAGTCAGTCTACAGTTACTGAGCATTTAAATTTTCTTCGGAAAGCAGAATTGATTAGGACTCAATATCATGTTCACTACGATGTACTATCAATCGAATTCGAAACGTTGGATTATTTTACAGAATGTTTACGGCGATGGAAACCATAAAGTCAAGGCTTTCACTTTTTGCATCCGGTTAATCGGGACAGGAGACTGCTCTTGCACACAGAATATAGGTATATTCCGAAATTCGGGATTCATTATTGAATTCCTGAAGCACAGTCCTGAGAGTCACATTTCTCTAACAAACCGAATTGTTGTCCTGAGATAAAGTCTTAGCCAACCACTGATTATAGGGATATCCCGAAATGCAGAGCCTGTTTATTGAACTCCTATACATGATTTTGGAAAAGAGTCGAATTATCTCCGACTCATCACGCTACTAAAAATTCCAGACATCACTCTCAAATGTCCGAATTTCTTCTGTAATTTTCTCTGATTCCATCAGTGCATCAATTCCAGTCCGATAGCTCTCAATTTGTCTATCGAAGACATTGCTTTCCTTGTAAATCGTACTAGTGAAACGCCGTTTCCAAAACAAATCATCGAAGCTCATCCATTGAGCATCATTGTCGTCATTGTACACATAATAATTGTTTAGAATATACCTGCAGCGAGGGAAATAAATCCAGAATTTTTCTTCCGTTCCAGTAATAATCTTGGTTCCGGTATTCGGATCTATTTGATATTTATGTACGACCGGTGCTATGCCAATAATACGAACGTCCATAACGGATCTTTCTTTATCAAAAAACCAATCTTCTTTCAAATGATAAGACACAACATTTTCCGAATCCACCCATGTTGTATCTGCCGGAGGATATACAAATTGATCAATTCCATTGATATTTGCGATTGAATCCTCACCAATAGAATTAGAAAGTGGGATATCACTTTGCAAACCAACTTTTCCTAAATACCGAAATACTTCATCCCGGAAGTTCGTATCGGAATAATAGTCTTTTCCTGGCTGCGGAGCAATCGGGTATTTGAACTGGTCTCCGTCAAGCATATCAAACTGTAATGGGTTGTAAGGAGAAAACACCGTCAAATCACCGTTTACAATATGATAACGCAAAATGGTCCATAAGCTCCAATGAGTAGAATTCTGAACATATACACCTGATGGATAGTGTTTGTCGAATGGAAGGTAGAGTTGATAATTAATCTTTTCGCGCATGTCAATGTTTCGCCAAACGCGTTTACTCCAGGTTACGTCAGCCTCACGTACAAATTCGTACGGAATCATTCGTTTGGTAGGAATCTGTTCATACAGTGTAACTCCGTCAATAATCCCGTTCCGGGCATTGATGGGACCATACTGAGCGTTTGCCTTCCCGGCTAAGAGAAGGCAAACCGCAAAGAATGTTTTAGTAAATCGTTTCATAACTGTGGGTTTCTTCCTATAATCGGAAGCTTCCCACACGGTTACGTACAATCTTGTCAGGACCGATTGTTTTAACATTTAAAGTTACAATTGACCCCTTTTTCGCCTGTTTAATCATTGACATGGCGCTCGGTGATAGTTGTCCACCTGTTCCTTTTACCGTCATTGGTGCATTCGAAACCGCTAATTCCCAACTAATAATTGTAAAAGTGGCTGTTAACGGAACTTCAGGAGTATATTTTGTAAATATTCGATTGTCTGATGGTACAATTGTCCCTCCGTTTTCTACTCCACCCATGAAAACCGTTGGACTCGGCATGTTGCGCACTTTAAAGGTAGTTGTCCCAAGGGGCACCGATTTCTTCGTCACCTTATTGAAGCCACTGATTTGAATGGTTGCCGTTTTGGCTGAAGTAGTTACCTTCCCAACATATCCTGAGCCTGATTTGGTAACCGTAACACCAGTTCCTGAAAGCTTGAAATCCGGATATCCCGAGGCTGTAGCCTGTAGCGGGTTATCATAGCCCCGATATAAAACCATCATGTCAGGTAAAGAAATTGTTCCCTGAGGTTTCATAACCTGAATTGTTTTCTGCCAGGGCATTGTTTTCGAGACACCTCTCTTATTCACAATGGTAATTTCTCCGCTCAGTTTAATTTCTCCTGAAGTTCCTTTGGTAGAAATGTAACCTTTACCATCCTTGATATACTTCAGATCTCCTCCATTCACAGTAACTTTTGGCTGTTTATCAGAATTAAAGGCTGCCATCAAAACTTCCACTTGTACTTCCTCGTTTTGATTAACTACTTCAGGACCATAAGCAAGTGGCATAATTTTGTTGAACGAGTATTCTCCCGATCCAACCCGCGAACGGATCAGGGAAAGTGCATCAGCCCGTGCAGTTAGAATCTCTTTTTGAAGGGAAGACAATGATGCAACGGCAGCAACTGTCGGTGAATGATCGAATGTGCGACCTATCCAATGCACATTCTTTGTTTCGCCATCATTCATACTAGCGAACTTTTGTTTGGTAAGTGAGGAATAGATTTTCAGCAACGTCTCACGATCATCCGGCGCTACAGTACTCAATGCAGATTTCATTTGCTTTTTGATATCGCTAAAATCTTTGAAATCATCAATTTTTGGATCTTTGAACACATATAATTTACCTTTTTCCGAAGAAGATTTCGCGATAATTTCCGAAAGCCTGGTTCGATACTGATTGTACTCTTCCCACAATTTTTTTCCATTACCAACCGGATTCTTGATATCATCCGCAATCCCCAATACATACATTGGTTCATCAAACTTATCCTTGCCATCCACTTTTGTTAGATTCATTCTGGTTGGACGTAACGGATCTTTCTTGTCATAAGCTTTCGTGATAATAAAATTTGCTCCCTGCTGATCAAGATTCTCACCACTTTCTTTCAGGATGTCCAATTTAAGCTGATCGATAAATGAAATTTGCCGGGCAGTAATTTCGTCGATCTGTTTTACAACAGCGAGAAGCCGTTTCGCTTTCCGTTGTAAATCCGGTTGACTTTTGTCCTGGGCAACATCATCAAGTTCGCCCTTTTTTTCTTCGCCTCTTCCGAATTCATTCAGATTCGCAATTTGGATGTTTTCTTCAATTGCAACAAACGCATCAAGAATTGCTTTTGATACGTTTAATGCTAAAAGTGCGGTGAGTACCAGGTACATCATACCGATCATTTTCTGTCTGGGTGTTTCTTTTCCTCCTGCCATGATTTTAGGGTTTTATTGTTTACCCTTAAATGACACAGTTGAGAAAAGTAACCGCTCTAATTTTGAAAACGAAAAAAAGAGCATAAAAAAACCCCTGACGATATTGCCAGGGGTTTCAATTTTATGATTTCATTAGAAATGCCACACATCGTGTTCAAACAATCTGATTTCTTCCTTAATCTTCTCGGCTTCCATCAGCGCGTCTACACCCGTTCTATAGCTTTCAATCTGACGATCAAACACGTTACTTTCCTTATAGATCGTACAAATGAACTGCCGTTTCCAGAACAAATCATCAAAACTCATCCATTGGGCGTCGTTTTGTTCATTGTACACGTAATAGTTATTCAAAATGAAACGACATCTAGGGAAATACAACCAGAATTTTTCTTCAGTCCCTTTGATAATTTTCTTCTGAGTCACCGGATCGATATCATATCTGTAAACTACCGGAGCAATTCCCAAAATACGTACATCCAATACAGAGCGTTCTTTATCAAAGAACCAATCTTCTTTCAAGTGGTATGAAACCACATCCTCAGAATCAACCCAAGTTGTATCAGCCGGTGGGTAAACAAATTGAAGTACTCCATTAATAACTGCCATGGAATCTTCACCATCAATTGTTGTTAGAGCAACATCTGATTGTAAACCAACTTTACCAAGATAACGAAAAACTTCGTCTCTAAAAACCGTATCCGTGTCATAGTCCATACCAGGTTGCGGAGCAATCGGATATTTGAACTGATCACCATCTAACATATCAAATTGAAAAATGTTGTATGGAGAAAACACGGTCAAATCTCCCTGAATAATGTGATGACGTAAAAT
>CBFGMW010000028.1:0-12083 GCA_965649925.1 uncultured Fluviicola sp. | reverse complement strand
AGATTTTTTTCTTTGTCTTTAGTTAATTGACCTTCGAGTTGGGCAACTAATGCATACTCAATAGTTTCCATTGAAATGATCAATGGTTTGTCTTCTTCTTTTTTAAGCAACTGCTTTTCGAAAGCGCTTAACGATTCATCGGATGGATTTAAAGCAGGCAATGCTTCCTCTAACTGAAGATCAGGATTCGCTTCCAGAAAAGACAGAAATGCCGATTCCATTTCCTCAGATAGATTACCATCCAGAAAATCGATGTAGAACACTTCGTAATTTTCTCTTGTTATCATGCTACTAATTCCATGTTTTTTAAATAGGCCTTCAACGTTTGTCGGCCTCTGAATATGTATACTTTCACCTGCGATTCATTTAAACCGGTTATTTCGGCAATTTCATCGTAGGCGTAACCTTCGTAATCGCGCAGCATAATTACCGATTTCTGAATTTCCGGTAAACGGTCCAAAGCTTCTGTAAGGATTTCCTGTAAATCGAAGTTTTCCTTGCTTTGAGTTACGGGCATTACCGTTTTCTCATCTATTGTTGCGCTCTTGTTTTCTTTCTTTATGACATCAATCAACGTATGGTAAGCTGTTGTAAACAAATAGGACTTCGCTTTTTCAACAGAAATGTCCTGGTGTTTCTCCCATACTTTCGCAAATGTTTCCTGAACTACGTCCTGAGACAACATGGCGTTTTTTATATGCTTCAGTACAAACCGGTAGATCGGATCTGCATATAAATCAACACTATTATTGTATTCTTTCGTAGTCATAAATAAAGTAACTGTTGGTAAGACTATCTCAATGGAATAAAGTTACAGCGAAATAAAGCTTTTTTTCAAAAAATATTTATTCTCACTAAAAGAGGGCTGATTTCCGGTTAAGGATCGCGGACGCGATAAATTGTGCCAACTTATTTTAGGACGGAGACATGCAAACAAAAAAGGATCCACCTTTCGATGAATCCTTTTGTATGTTATAAAGTTGTATTCCTTAAAACTCGAATGTTTCCATAAACTTAGTGGTAAAATTACCGGCTCTGAATTGTGGATCATCCATTAGTTTTTGATGGAATGGAATAGTTGTTTTTACACCTTCGATGATATACTCATCCAAAGCGCGTTTCATTTTCAGGATAGCTTCTTCACGCGTTTGCGCAACAACGATCAGTTTACCGATCATTGAATCGTAATTCGATGGAATCACATAACC
The DNA here is from genome assembly GCA_965649925.1 of uncultured Fluviicola sp. GTDB lineage: Bacteria > Bacteroidota > Bacteroidia > Flavobacteriales_D > Crocinitomicaceae > Fluviicola. The sequence continues at coordinate 10,875 of CBFGMW010000028.1, read as the reverse complement.
GGCGTATGCATGCGTGTCGATACGAACTCCATGTCCGCCCGGTGAATGATAGCTGATTATTTTTCCCGGTGAAGGGCGGAAATCGTTGAACGGATCTTCTGCGTTGATACGACACTGAATAGCGTGCAAATGCGGTAAGTAGTTCTTTCCTGAAATTTTATGTCCTGCAGCGATCTTGATCTGTTCTTTGATCAAATCGTAGTCAATTACTTCTTCTGTAATAGTATGCTCAACCTGGATACGCGTGTTCATTTCCATGAAGTAGAAATCACGGTTTTTGTCAACCAAAAACTCTACGGTTCCAACGCCTTCGTAGTTCACTGCTTTAGCGGCTTTAATTGCTGCATCCCCCATGCGCTCACGCAATTCGTCAGTCATGAATGGAGATGGAGTTTCTTCTACCAATTTCTGGTGACGACGTTGGATAGAACAGTCACGCTCTGAAAGGTGACAAGCATTACCGTACTGGTCACCTGCAATCTGGAGTTCGATGTGACGGGGCTCTTCAATGAATTTCTCCATGTAGATTCCGTCGTTCCCGAATGCTGCCGCGGCTTCCTGACGTGCAGAATCCCAGGCGGCTTCCAATTCTTCGTCTTTCCAGACAATGCGCATTCCTTTTCCACCACCACCTGCGGTAGCTTTCAGAATTACCGGGTAAACAATCTGAGCTGCATTTTTACGTGCATCATCCAAATCTGCCAATAAGCCTACTGAACCGGGAATACACGGAACTCCTGCGGCAATCATTGTTGCTTTTGCAGTAGCTTTATCTCCCATTCCTTCGATTTGCTCGGGCAAAGCACCAATAAATTTGATTCCGTGTTCCTGACAAACTCGAGAGAATTTTGCGTTTTCTGATAAGAAACCGTAACCCGGATGAATAGCATCTGCATTTGTAATTTCTGCAGCAGCAATAATATTCGGGATCGATAAATACGATTTTGAGCTCATTGGTGGTCCGATACAAACTGCTTCATCTGCAAAACGTACAGGTAAGCTGTCTTTATCAGCGGTTGAATATACAGCAACAGTTTTGATTCCCATTTCTTTGCATGTACGAATGACACGTAAAGCTATCTCACCACGGTTGGCAATAAGTATTTTTTTAAACATAGTCTATTTGTTTATTTCAAACGTTCGACACAAGGTCTTGTTACTGCTTAAGCAGGATCTACCAAAAATAATGGTTGGTCGTATTCTACAGGAGATGCATCATCTACCAATACTTTAACGATTTTACCTGAGATCTCTGCTTCAATCTCATTGAACAATTTCATTGCTTCAATGATGCAGATTGTATCACCTTTATTGATTGTTTGACCAACAGAAACAAATGCATCTTTATCTGGTCCAGAAGAACGGTAGAACGTTCCGATCATTGGAGATTTAACTGTAATTAATCCGGCGTTTTCATCTGCTGCAGGAGCTGCTGCAACTGGAGCCGCTGGAGCCGCTACCGGGGCAGGAGCTGCAACCGGAGCTGCGATAGCCGGAGCTGCTGCTTGAACGATAATTTGAGAGTCACTTTTCTTCTCAGCCTTGATAGTGATCTTGAAATCTTTTTGTTCGATTTCCACTTCTGTTACACCTGATTTAGAAACAAACTTGATCAGATCTTGAATTTCATTTAGATTCATACGTTTCAGTTTTTATGCTCGAAAGCAGTGCTTTCCTTATTTTTCAATTATGAGTTATAAGCCCAGGTTAAATATACAGCGCCCCAAGTAAATCCGCCGCCAAAGGCAGAAAGAATGAGTTTGTCGCCTTTTTTCAATTGAGGTTCCCAGTCCCACAGGCACAATGGTAATGTACCGGCAGTTGTGTTTCCGTAACGCTGAATGTTCACCATTACTTTTTCTTTTGGTAGCCCCATTCTGTCGGCAGTAGCATCAATGATACGCAAATTTGCCTGATGCGGAACCAACCAGTCTACATCTTCTGCGGTGAGGTTGTTACGTTCCATTATTTCGGCAGAAACTTCAGCCATATTGGTAACAGCAAATTTGAACACCTGCTTACCTTCTTGTTTCACGAAATGTAAACGCTGTTCAACAGTTTCGTGGGTTGGAGGGTTCGCGGAACCACCGGCAGGCTGCAATAAATATTGTCTTCCGGAACCATCAGAACGAAGAATGGAATCCATTACTCCTAATCCTTCTGTATTCGGTTCAAGCAAAACTGCGCCGCCGCCATCTCCAAAGATCACACAAGTTGTGCGGTCTTCGTAATCTAAAATGGAGCTCATTTTGTCAACACCAACTACAATAATTTTTTTATGTTTTCCTGATTCAATAAAAGAAGCTCCCGTAGAAAGAGCATAGATGAATCCGGAGCAGGCAGCAATTAGGTCGTAACCCCAGGCGTTTTTCATTCCCACTTTATCACAAACCACGTTTGCTGTACTTGGGAAAGGATAGTCGGGAGTTACTGTAGCCACAATAACCAACTCAATATCCATCGGGTCGGTATTTGTTTTCTTCAATAAGCCTTCAACTGCAGCTGCTGCGATATCTGAACTGGCACCGTCGCGAAGTATCCTGCGCTCTTTGATTCCTGTTCTGGAAGTAATCCATTCGTCTGATGTATCTATGATTTTCGCCAGATCATCATTGGTAACTATTTCTTCCGGCAAGTAGCCGCAAACTCCTGTAATAGCTGCAGTTATTTTACTCATTTTACTGATTAAAAGCTTCGTTAATATGTACTGCCAAGTTTGATTTTGCTACTTCATGAGAGTGAAGTAACATACTTTTTACAGCAATGTCGTTTGAGATTCCGTGTCCGATTATCACATTACCTTTCACACCTAAGATTGGTGTTCCACCATAATTTTCATAATTGAAACGGTCGAAGTATTCATCACGAATACCTCTTTTACGCATTAATGTATAAATTCCTTCCGCTTCTTTCAGTACCACATTTCCGGTGAAACCGTCGCAAACAATTACGTCGGCAATACCTGTGAAAAGGTCACGTCCTTCAACGTTACCAACAAAATTCACTTCATCGGAATCTGCCAGAAGCTGATGCGCAGCCAAAGTAAGCAAATTCCCTTTCGAAGGTTCTTCACCGATATTGAGTAATGCAACACGCGGATTCTCAATACCATATACGTTTTTTGCATACAGAGCGCCGAGAATTGCAAATTGATAAAGGACATCTGCCTTGCAATCTGCATTTGAACCAACATCAAGAAGAATGGATGATTTTCCGTCTGCAGTAGGCAGAACAGAAGTTATACACGGACGAATTACCCCCGGAATAGTGTTGACTTTATAGATTGCGCCAACGAGCATAGCCCCGGTATTACCGGTACTCGCAAATACGTCGATTTCACCCTTCGCCAATAAATCAAACCCGATAGCAATACTGCTGTTTGGTTTTTGAGGAATTGCGCGCGTGGGGTGATCGTGCATTGTAATGACATCCGGAGCATGGACAATACTAAAATCGTCCTCCGAAACATTCAATGCCAGTAGACCAGAACGAATACTCTCCTGGTCTCCAATCAATACCAATTCGGTTCCTTCGGGAAGCTCTTTTGAGGCAAGAACAGCCCCTGCGATGTTTGCATTTGGTGCAAAATCACCTCCCAAAATATCGATTCCTATCTTCATCAGCAGGAATTATTGTGCGTTAAGGCGAATTAAATCGCTACTTCTTTCTCAGCTACTACACGGCCTTTGTAGTACAACTTACCTTCATGCCAATGAGCGTGGTGAAACAAATGCGGTTGACCTGTTGTTGGACAAGTAGCAATGTTTTTCGCTTCAGCTTTGATGTGAGTTCTTCTCTTGTCGCGACGCGTTTTACCGATTTTGCGTTTTGGATGTGCCATTTTACTTATTATTAGTTTTCCGGACTACCGGAGTTTATTTCTTTAAAGTTTCGAGTACCGACCAACGCGGATCTATTGGTTTATTCGGGTCAATGTCGTCATCGTCGTCATCATCACCGTCTTCCTCTTCATCCTCGTCATCGTCGTCTCCCAGTTGATTTCTCAACCATTCTTCGTCTTCTTCGTCCCAGTCTTCGTCATCATCAAATTCATCTGGATCTAATGGTTCCGGCTCATTTGCGTTTACGATGTAAGTTCCGTACAGATTCATCATCTCTTCGTTACATTCTCCCGGTGGGTGAACAATACGATTCGGTAATGAAACAACTGCAAATTCATACAGCTGGTCTGTCATATCGATCTCAATGGTCTCAGGATGTAAAACAATTAAGTTTTCATCGTCTGACTCATCTGTACCAAATTTGTAGACCAACTTGTAGTGACCTTCAATCGGAACAGCTATCGGATCGTTACATCTGTCGCAAGCTGTAAATACAGTTCCTTCCAGATCGAAAAAAGCTACCATCATGGTGTCTTTTCTTTCCCATTTCAGTTTTACCTGTACATCACCAGCTTCTATGAGCGACTGGTCAATCAATTCAAAGAACGTTTTGTCAAGTTCGAAATCAAACTCATGCAACCCTAGTTTCATGCTACTAAGGCGAACATGGTATGCACTGTTTGGTTTTTTCACAACACAAAAATTGGAGGACAAAATTAGTAAAAATAAAACGAAACACTACCTATCAGGACGAAAAATCTGAAAAGCTTTTCGTTTCGGCTCAATTATTCAATTCTTTCCCGGTCTGAATTCCGGTGATGTCTGGATGTGTTTTCTTGCGCTTTTAGCGGATTCAAAGCAATTTCTTTCATGAATTTCCGGGTTCTGAAAGTGTCAATTGCAAGGTAAATTGCGCTGCGCATGGATTGTGCATTTGCGAGGTTCTTTCCGGCGATATCGAAGGCTGTACCGTGATCGGGAGATGTTCTAACAATTGGAAGGCCTGCTGTATAATTCACTCCTTCTTCAAAAGCCAATGCTTTAAATGCGGCTAATCCCTGATCGTGGTACATGGCAAGAACTGCATCGAAATTGGAACGATTCGGAGAGCCGAAAAAGCCATCTGCCGGGTAGGGGCCGCTCGCAAAAATATCTTCGCTTTTGGCCGCATTTATTGCCGGGGAAATGATTTCCTGTTCTTCAGTACCCATTTTTCCGTTTTCGCTGGCATGCGGATTTAATCCGAAAACAGCAATTTTTGGTCGCTGAATTCCGAAGTCCTTTCTTAAGGATGAGTCAAGCGCTTTGATCTTTGCGAGAATTTTCTCTTTTGTTAATGTGGTAGGAACTTCTTTCAAGGCAACATGAGAAGTGACCAAAGCAACACGTAATTCGTGGCTTACCATCATCATCAATGCTTCTTCCATTCCAGCCTGGTCTGCTAAAAATTCGGTATGTCCCGGAAATTTGAATCCTGCTTTTCCAATGGCTTCTTTGGAAATGGGCGCTGTAACCAAAACATCTATTTTTCCGGATGCAAGATCTTCGGTGGCTTTTTCCAAAGAAAGGAAAGCATATTTCCCTGAGGTTTCGGTTCCTTTTCCAATGTCGAAAACCATTTCGTCGTTCCAGACATTCACCATATTGATCTTGCGCGGTTGTGCTTCTAAAGCTCCTTTGCAGGTTTGGTAATTGAATTCCGGATCGTTCATTAATTTCTTATGGTACGAAAAGGTCTTTGTTGATGCGTAAATAATAGGCGTACAATCAATCAGAATGCGGTTATCGCTCAATGCTTTGATAATTACCTCCGGACCAATTCCGTTAATGTCTCCAACAGAAATCCCAACACGAACAGGTATTCCGGCCACATCGTCCTTTATATTTTTTACTTTTTCCTGATCCATTATTTCCAGTTTTTAAAGAAGTAAATCAATTGACGGATACCAGTTCCGGTTCCGCCTAATCCACGATAGTCCTGTGGTTTTTCCAGGTAAGCCGGACCGGCAATATCGAAATGAATGTAAGGAGCTTTCACAAAATATTCCAGGAATTTTCCTGCTGTAATCATTCCTGCCATTCCACCGCCCAGGTTGTTCAGATCGGCAATTTTAGATTTCATTTCTTCGAAATAATCATCCCAGAATGGCAGCTGTACTGTACGTTCGTAGGTTGCATTTCCGGCTTCAATCAACTGATCGAAAATTTTCTGGTCCGCATTTCCCATCACACAAGAGGCTTTTTGCCCGATTGCCCGAACTGCCGCACCTGTTAATGTTGCCGAATCAATTACCAATGAAGGATTAAATTTATCTGCATAAGAAAGTGCATCAGCCAGGATCATTCGTCCTTCTGCATCTGTATTAAGCACTTCAACAGTTGTACCGTTGTACATTGTAATGATGTCTCCCGGAGCGTAAGCATTTAAACCTGGTCTGTTATCAGTTGCCGGAATTAATGCGATAACGTGTACGGGAATGTTCATTTCTGCTAATGCGATCATTGTTCCGGCCATCATTGCTGCGCCTGCCATATCGCATTTCATGGAATCCATTGAACCTGCAGTTGGTTTCAGGCTTAAACCACCTGTATCATAAACCACTCCTTTTCCAACTAAAATCACCGGTTTTTTGTTTACCGCCTTTTTTGGTTTATGTTCAATAATAGTGAATGTTGGCGGATCAACGGAACCTTTGTTTACAGCCAGAAGTCCACCCATTTTCAGGGCTTCAATTTTTGCTTTGTGCAAAACAGTGACTTCCAATCCGGCTTCTTTCCCGATTGTTTCCATTTCTTCGGCAAATTTCTCTGCGTTCAGGTAAGAAACAGGTTCATTCACCATGGTTCTTGCCCAGTAAACAGCTTTCAAAGTAGCCTGAAGTTCCTGAACAGCATCCTTCGAAATCTTTTCTGAAAAGTCAATCTGAGATAATGCGAATTTCTCTTTTTCGGCTTCTTTTCTGTATTTCAGGAATTGGTAATTGGAAAGTGCGAATCCTTCTGCGAAATAGAAACTGTTGTCTTTGTTTCCACTGATAAGAATATTTTTTACTGTTTTTGGCAGCGCTGCCCGAACCTTGTGTCCGGCTATGCGGTACTTTTCTGCGTCTTTTTCAAATTGAACGAAGAAGTAATGCTTTCCGCCTAACGACAGATAACGGAAGGCTTCTTCCTCATTTTTATTAAAAGCATCCAATTCTTTTTGAATGGCTCCTGATAATTTGGGATGTGAATCGAGCTGCTTTGCAACAGTTTTTCCGGCAAGTACAACGAGGCACTCTTGCTGGTCGAATTCAACGGATGTATTGAATTTCATAAGAATAAAATTAATGAGGAGTAAAGGTAAAAATATATTCACCAATACTGAATGGAGATATAAAAACCTTCAAAGAATGAATGTTTGTATATAAAGCAGTGAATGCGCGAATGAATTTAACACGAACTTATATGCTGTTGGAGAAATTTGGTATTCCAGGGAAAAAAAAGACTCGTCTTATGACGAGTCTTTAGTATAATTATTTCGAGGATATATTAATATCTGTAATCCATTTCGTATTCATTTCCGTATCCTTCGGGTGCTTTCCCGTTGTTTTTGTTGATACCGTAGTACTCACGACGAATTTCTTTCCCGTTGTTGTAATAGATTACGGAGATGTCTAATAATTTTTCCTGGTAATTCAGGATTTCATCGAGATTTTGAAGGTTCGGGTTCAAACAGATTTCACTCATGTTTTTCACATCGCCTAAATCTCCACTCAGCCAGCGTCCGTCACGTTTACCATTGTTGTAAGTTCCTACTTGGCTCAGATGTCCGTCAACATCATACATTTTCCAGATTCCGACCGGTAAACCGTTTTTCACCATTCCTTCGTTTTGGATAGATCCGTTGTCGTAATAGTTTTTGGTATATCCGTCAATACGGTGCTGATTGGTATCTACCTGCCAGAAGCAGTAAAGCATTCGCTCTTCGTTGTGATCTGTATGTGCACAATCGTATTTCTCGAATTTTTCAATGATCCAGCTTTTGCTCAGTTCTTTCCCTTTTGCGTCTACATAAGTCAGAATTCCTTTCGATTTGAATTTGAGCGTGTCATTCACTTGCAGGATCGAATCGAAGTAATCAACGGTCATTAATTTTAAACCATCGTAATTGTAATAGTTCCAGATTCCGGTTTTCTTTCCTTTTATAATCTGACCTGTACGGGCTATTGTATCGTTCGGGTAATATTTGGTCATTTTGTAATCTACTCCTGTTTTGTCCAGCACACTTGGACGGCCGTAGTAAGGTGAACGCATTGAACCATCATCAAATCCGATTGAATTGATCAAACGATCGATACTGGATGAGTTTGTGATGTCTTTCACGTTGAAATACACAGAATCTTCCCATTTGAACTCGTAGCGCACACTCAGTTGGTTTTCTTCCCAAATCTTTTCCTCGATCGGCTGATTGAACTGGAATTTTACATATTGGTAGCGAACTCCAAGCGTATCGAATGCCTCGTAATCATCAATCGGCTGGCCGGAAAGGAAGAATCCTTTTTTGGCAATTCGTCCGTTGTGATGGTAAGCAACAGATTCTCCCTGCAATGCTCCGTTTTGGAAGTTCAATTCGAAAAGAAGTACAGAATCTTTATTGATTGGTGTAAGCCAGGTTTTTGTAACGCCATCCTGAACACCATTTTCGTAGTACGATTCAGAATAAAACAGTTTGTTTCTTTGGTACGAAATTCCCTGCTGCACACCATCCAGGTATGTTTCCAATGAAATTGTGTCACCAAGCCAGTTTAACGCTACTTTTTCTCCATTGAGGTAACCATTGCTGTAATGACCTACTGAACTTGTATAGTAAGTTTTCTTTTTTGGTTTGGCATCGCGGTATTCTTCAGGAATACGGTTGCGGTAATAATCTTCTTCACTGTAACTTCCGTAGTCATAGAATTCATTTTTTCTGTTTCTACGTTTCTGTTTAAAATTCGGTTTTTCAAGAGGATATTCCACAGCAAATAGTTTGTAATCTCCGGATAATTCTCCATTTACGAAATGAGATTCACGTAATGTTTTGCCATACTGATCTTTAACTAACCAAACGCCTTCTTCTTTCCCGTTAGAATATTGTCCGGTAACTGAAGTGCTTTTTGAACGTTTTTTCGCAGCCTTCGACATGTTGTAGTAACCTTCCATATCGTAGTCGCCGTAGTACATTTCGTCATATCCTCTTTCTTCCGAAAGATCGTAGAAAGCATTGTCTAAAGAATATGAACCGCTTCCATAGTCGTTTTTGATCTCATATAACCCGTAAAGTAAGCTTAACGGTGTTTGCGTAATTTTTCCATGGCCTCCGAATTCAGGGACATAAGCGTCTAACAACTCCGGTGTTTTGCCTTTGTGATACTGCTTCATTGTTTTATAAAACGCCTTCTGATCTGCTCTGGTAGTCGGCATGCAGTATTTGATTGCTTTATCAGATGCGCTGAACGCATATTTTTTGGTTCCCGATTCGGCATAGATTTTTCCGTTGAATGGTTTCCCGTTTACCAAGATAGTATGATCAGAATCATATTCGTATAGATATCTCCAGTTGAGGATGCGTGTTTGCGGTGATATTGTGGAATCTGCTTTCGGAGAGCCCATGAAACGTCCCCAGACTTCGTAGGTTCCTGATGAAAGAACGTCTAGTTGAAGGTTTTTATAAGTCAGGTTCAGTTCTGCAGTTACAGATTGATATTCCTCATCGAAAGTGGCTTTTTCAGTTAAATACGGTTTTTTTGAAAGTGAGGTTTCCGTATAATTATACACTCTGCTTGTAGGATCGAAGAATCCCTGAGCGGCAACTGTTGAGTCTTCTTTCCAGATCTTTTCAAAAACCAATTCTCTCGATTCAATGCCTTTTTTTAATTTTTTGTATTCAGAAAAGTCAAGTGTCGGCTGTCCCCAGTTGATATTGTATTTTTTGTCACGGATCAAAACAGTATTGTCGAAGACTTCTTTCTTGACGACAATTCCACGTCCGGTAGAGTCGTGTCGGGATGTGTGATACAATTTTCCGTAGTAGTCAAAAAATTCCTGAACATAGATGTTTGAATCGGGGAGGAAAGTGATTTGATTCGCAATTTGCCCGTTGTCGAAATACACAGGTGATTCTTCAACGATTTTACCGTCTTTCACAAAGATCCGGTACATCAATTGTCCGTTTGTATGATAATTGGCAAATTCACCTTCATAATTGTAATGGTAACCAAGTGAGTCGATCAGTTTATTGATCAGAAAACGCTTTCCGTCGAGGTATTTGAAAATATCATCTTCAGAATACTCCTCTTCCTTGCTGTCGCCTTCTTCATCGTCATATCCATAGCCGTATCCTTCATAACCTCCATAGCCGTAATCGCCACCATATTCACCGTCATAGTAACCGTAATAGCCTTCTTCTTCAGCGCCTTCAAAACTATGGTATTCTTCTTCCGGAAGATCGAGTTCTTCTTTCTGAATAGCAAATGTCATAAATGAAGTGAAATCCGGGAAATTGTTGCTGCTCGAATACTTCATAGAAGTGTCTCTGAAATAATATTCGATTCTTGTGCCCGACCCGTAGTTCAAGTCGTAAGAAGAATAACGATAGTCGTTTGCAATTGGATTACTTCTGATTACTACGGATTTCGCTCTCGATTCACCGTTGGGATTCACCGTGTATTTAGTGCGAAGAAAAAGCTGATCTGTTGTTCTGACATAATATTTATTATCCTGCCCAAGTGTTTTTTCCGTTTTGTACTCAAATTTTCTCCAGCTTCCTGATTCTTTGTTGTCGGCATAATGACCCGAAGTTAGACCGGTTCAGGGAAGGGCTGTTCCTCTAAAGTATCAAATGGCATATCTCACAGTTTTAACTAACCTGAAGGTTACTACTAACCTGTTGTATAGTACTAATAAATGGTTAGCAAATGTACCTAGTTTTGCATTCTTAAACTAATGGAACAGAAAATCTACTGAAACATGAAAGCAACAAAGATCATTTACTGGATAACCACGGCAATTG
>CBFGMW010000027.1:0-12115 GCA_965649925.1 uncultured Fluviicola sp. | reverse complement strand
CAACTCAAAAAGGAAAAACCGTTCACCGATCTGAACAAAGCACTGAAAAATCCGGAGAAAGTGATTGTTTTGGATCTTTCCGGAAAGCGTTTGACAGAACTTCCCGAATCGATCGGCAGCTTTAAAAACCTGCAGGTTCTGAAGCTGGGATATGGCATAGATCCATCTACTCCAGGGCGCGTTATTCGTAAATCGAAACGCATTGGCGGTGGAATACTTCATTTGGACAGAGGAACAGGAAAATATGTTAGTTACAATCAGCTCACAGAATTACCCGATACATTGACCAGTTTGTCTAAATTGCAGTACATTGACCTGAATAACAACCCTTTTACAGATGTTCCGATGATCCTGAAAGATATCAAAACACTTACAGCCATCAATTTTTATGGCTGTTACAGTTTGATGGACAACAAAGTGCAAATTGAAGAACTAAAAACTGCTCTTGGCCCGGATTGTAAAGTTTATGTCACGCTCAATGATTGAAAACCATGAATTATCTAAAAATCAGTTTCCTGCTTCTTCCGTTAATTGTACTTTCCAGCTGCGATGCGATGCTACACATGTCCTACTCTGTGGAAAACAAAACCAATCAGAATATTACGCTCTATGTTCCCGATTTTCCGGCTGATAGTTCTATGAGCATATACGGGAAATCCAAAGACACCGTACTAACTTTAAAACCGGATCAAAGTGTGATCGTAGGATTTGGGACCAAAACAGACTTCCCCTGGGCAACTAAGAATATTTACAGGAAAGATCCGGGAAAATGCGGCATTGAACGGATCGATTCTGACAGCACAATTCGTTACGGTTGCTCAGAAGCAGAGTGGAAATATAAGAGAAGGAATTCCAGCTTATTAATTAAATAAACTCCAAAATTCGGTGAACGGTACCCTTCAATTTCTTCTTTGACATTAAATTCGTAAACAAAAACTCATGAACTTCAAATCAGCTCTTGGCATTCTTCGCATCTTCGGTTTACTGGAAGGAATTTCGTTTCTATCTTTTCTTATAACAATGCCGCTGAAATATATCTATGGCATCAAGGAACCAAATATGATTGTTGGAATGGCACACGGGTTCCTTTTTATCGGTTACGTGGGAATGGTATTTTGGGTAAGTACTGAGACGAAATGGACAATCAAGGAAAAAATCGGAGCTTATCTTGCTTCGTTACTTCCATTCGGAACCTTCGTTGCTGATGCAAAAATCTTTAAGCATACGGTGATTATTAAAGAAGACGAATTGCTGGATCAGTAAAAATCCTCTGGGCTCTGGCCACGAATACACGAATTGATAATCTTAATCATCCCTAATTAAACACTAATATAGTCCGCTTGGCGGACCATTCGTTCTAATTATTGCTATACGAAATCGATATTATAGCTCATATAAAATTGAATAAACCCAACTATGAGACGGCTGGTAAGCGTCTCAAAAATTCGTGCATTAGTGGTAAGCTTGTGAGAATCTCTTTAGAAGTAAGTCGAAAAGCCAAACTGGAACATTCCTGTTAATGCCGGAGGATTATTGAAAATATCCGTTTGCTGCTGGTAGCGGTAATTGAACCTGAAAACAGTTTGTGCAGACGGACGAAAACTAATAGCGGGAGAAATACTCCAAACCGCATCCCCTAATTGCCCATTCGTTTCAACAAAACGGCCAACGTTCCAATCAACAAATTCCAAACGACAAGCTATATTCAAAACTGCATTTGACCATCCAAGCATTTTACGTTTCAGAACGGGTTGAACGATATCTACAAATCCGCCATGTTGTTTAGAACCGAATTGCTGCCCGTAAGTTTCAGGAACATCCACAAAAATCCAGGCAAATTCACCTATGAAAGTGGTGTTTAATTTAGGAATCGTAGAATTAATGTCTACAGCAAGAACATCCAGTCTTCGTCGCTGATCGATTACTAAACCATCATCCTGGAATTTATTGTAAACCCCACCCATATAGGAAAAACCAACCTCGCCTATTTTCTTGTTTCGAAGCGCTACTTTTCCCGTAGCTAATGGCAAACCGCTGTTAATTTCCTCGAAACGTTCCGGGTTTGCTTTTGAAGCAGGTAAAGAAGTCCGGTTCTGGTCATTTTCTATGACAGAATTATCAAAAGAACCTGTCAGATAAATTTCGTAACCGAACATCCAGTTTTTACTGAAGGTTTTTCCGTACAGTCCGAATCCGGAATTACTCCAGGTTGCAGGAAGCATTTGTGTAGAAGCGATGGGCCGATCCACGAATTCCCATTTCGGACCATCATGATTCTGATTAAACGCTCCAATAGGGTTCATCACAATTCCGCCGCGCAGGTTGACCAACGGATGAAATTCTACATCTAACGACGCAAACTCAATAGCAATTTCCTTTCCTCCTTCTTCGAATTCAATCTCACTTAAAAACTTCAGTCGCTTATTAATCTTTGATGCAACAAAAAGTGTCATTCTGCGAGCCTGGAACTGATGTCCCTCTGTTACACCTTCTGTTGCGCCGTATTGCCAGTTTGCTTCCATATAACCGCCAATTGCAACAGGTGCTTTTCCTAAACCTAAAAACGGGCGATTGTAAATGGCATCCATATTCATTCCCGGGATTATTGTGTCTTTCGGAATTCGCCTGAGCAAAGTAGAATCGATCTGGGCCATTCCCCTTGCGGGAAAAATAAACGCAGTAAGAATAAGAATTTGTTTCAGCTTGATCATGCTTTTAATGATATTTTGATTTCTCCCTGATTGGTTGAAACAGGAAATGTTCTCAGATTGTCCATTGCCGGACCGTTCTCTACTCCACCCTGCTGATTAAACTCACTTCCGTGAGCAGGACAAACGATCTTTTCACCGTAAACCTGTAATTCTGCTCCCTGGTGCGTACACTCCAGGTAAATCGCCCTGTACCCGTTTTCCATCCGGTATAGGCAGATAGGGAAGTTCAGTAACTCGTTTTGGAGAATAATGTATTTGTGATAGGAAAGAACTCCTTTTTTGACATATTCAAATTCTTTTTCGGAAAGAACGAGGTCTGAACCTGAAACCGGAGTTTCCAGATGCTTTGTTGATTTACAGCTTTGGAGAATAGCCGTTACTGCAACACCGCTTAAACACGCGTAAGCACACGATTTAATAAATTCGCCTCTGTTCATTACAACGATTCAAGAAATTTGATCAGCGCCTTTTTATCTGATTCGCTCATACCGTTGTAGAAGTTCTTGCTTGCTGTCCCTTCTCCTCCATGCATCAAAACAGCTGATTCAATGGAATGCGCCCGGCCATCGTGAAGCAGATAATATTGTCCTCCCTGAGAATTTTTAGAAAGACCCAGCCCCCAGAGCGGCGGAGTTCTCCATTCATACGTTTTTGCGCTTCCTTCCGTATAACCATCGTCTAATCCGGCTCCCATATCATGCAGCAACAAATCTGTATAAGGTGAAAAGTTTTTGTATGAGAGTGCAGCAATAGGCGAATATCCTGTTTTTAATTGTGGTTTATGGCAGGAAATACAGCCGGCGTCGCTAAACAATTGTTTTCCTTTTTGCACTTCCGGATCATCCGTATTTCGCTGTACAGGAGCTTTAAGTGTACGCAGGTAAAAGACCAGGTCGTTAATTTTTGCATTACTCACTTCCGGATCAATGGAATGTCCGGAATAAACATCCAGCGGGCTAAATGACGAAGCAATTCCCATATCCTGATTGTATGCGTTTACAGATTGGTTCAGCAAGTCATAGGCGGCAGATTTCTTCCCGAAGCGACAAATATTCTTTCCATTTTGCGTTATTGCTCCAGGTCGAAGTACCACATAATCAGGAATTGTGATCCAGTTTACCGTTCCCGAAATTCCATCACCGTCTAAATCGTTTGGATCTGACATTGCCAGAATGTCTTCATCAGTTACATAGTCCAGAAAACCAAGTCCTGTATTTGCCGGAGGTGTAAATCGGGAAAATGTTGCCCCGCCGGGGATCAGTTCCGGAGAAAATCCGGGAAGTGCACGATTTTGCAATTGTGGTCCACCATGTTCCATAAACAAGTTTCCGAATTCATCAGGCTGACCGAACCGAACGAGTGTTGTTGACGGATGACCTTTTCCGTCGCCGGCATGACAAGAAATACAGCTCGATGCAACAAACGTTGGACCGAGCCCGGTTTTGGAAGTAAAGACTTCGTTAAAAGCTACATCACCGCGAAGAAATTGCGCCATTTCCTGATCAGAAAGACCTTCAATCGGCCCATCAAGTACTTCAGCTTCCGCCGGACTCTTTGGCAATAATTTATGGCAGGAATATACCGTAACAAGCAGAACAAGAATAAGTAACAGTCTTTTTTGCATAACACTAATTTAAGTTACAGCAACAAAGATAGTTTATTTTAAGATTATGGTAATTATATTTTTAGATAAACCTAAATATAATTTAAATACTGATTGTTACTGAAAAATTGCAGCGAACACGCGAATGATCAGCTGTCGCCGGAAAGATAAAATTCGGATTAGAACTGAATAAAAAAAGGAGTCATAACTTTCGCTAGACTCCTTTCTTCATTTATTCAATTCTTTTCGATTATCCCTGCCAAACACCCATCGTGTTGAATTTTTCAATTCTTTCTTCGATGCGCTGTTCCGGATCTTTCGGATCTAACTCCCTTAAGTATTCTTTGATCTTCTCTTTCACAGTTGCGAACATTTCTTCCGGGCTTCTGTGTGCTCCGGACAAAGGTTCCATGATCACATCATCAACCAATTTATTCGCTTTCATGTCTACGCTGGTCAATTTCAACGCTTCAGCGGCTTTCTCTTTATATTCCCATGAACGCCATAAGATAGACGAACAAGATTCCGGAGAAATTACGGAATACCAGGTATTTTCGAGCATCACTACTTTATCTCCGACACCTATTCCCAATGCACCACCGGAAGCTCCTTCGCCAATGACGATACAAATTACAGGAACCTTCAACTGCATCATTTCATAAATGTTACGTGCAATTGCTTCACCTTGTCCGCGTTCTTCCGCTTCCAATCCCGGAAATGCTCCAGGAGTATCAATAAAAGTAACAATCGGCTTATTGAATTTCTCTGCCATACGCATTAATCGTAAAGCTTTGCGGTAACCTTCCGGGTTGGCCATACCAAAGTTACGATACTGGCGCATTTTGGTATTGATTCCCTTTTGCTGTCCGATAAACATAACAGATCTTCCATCAACCAAACCGAAACCACCAACCATGGCTTTATCGTCCTTCACAGAACGGTCTCCGTGTAATTCCTGGAACGTATTATCTGTAATTGAATTAATGTAAGCCAGTGTGTACGGGCGGTCGGGATGACGAGACAATTGAACGCGCTGCCATGGAGTTAAAGAAGAAAATACTTCTTTTTGCTTTTCTTCCAATTTAGTTTCCAAAGCATCAATTGTATCTGTCATATCAACTCCTGATGTACTTGCAATTTCACGTGTTTGTTCAATCTGCTCTTCTATGGCCTTAATCGGCTCTTCGAAATCTAAATATACTGACATAGTCCTTTATTTGAGGGTGGAAAATTACGAAAATTGTAGGCATTTCTTAATTTTAGAGCATGATTATTTTTCCAAGCTGTAAAATAAACCTCGGATTAAACGTATTGGAAAAGCGTTCTGACGGCTTTCATAATCTGGAAACAGTAATGGTTGAAGTTCCGTGGAAAGATGAAATTTCGGTTTCCCAGTCGAATTCAGACACGTTTCACTCTTCAGGATTAGAGATTCCTGGTGCAGGAAATCTCATTTTGGAAGCTTTGAAACTTGCCAGAATACATGCGAATATTCCTCCGCTCAAAATCACACTTCAGAAAAACATCCCTATTGGGGCTGGTTTAGGTGGCGGTTCTGCCGATGCAGCTTTCGTCTATAAGTATTTAGCCAGAGAGTATTTTCCCGATCGATCAACTGCAGATTTGGAAAATGACATTTCAGTTCTTGGCTCAGATTGTGCGTTCTTTATACAAGGCGGAATTCAAAATTGTACCGGAAGAGGAGAGATACTAAAACCAATTCGATTAAGTCTGCAAGGATTTCATTTAGTCATCGTTAATCCGGGAATTCATATTTCTACTGCCGAAGCATTTGGTAAGATTGTTCCGAATTCCGATCGGGAATCTGTTTCAGAAGTTCTTCGGTTGCCAATAAAAGAATGGAAAACTCATTTAATCAATGATTTTGAAAAGAGTCTTTTTCCAATTTATCCTGAACTGGAACAAATAAAAGCAAGTTTGTATGAGCAAGGAGCAGTTTACGCTTCTATGACAGGTTCCGGTTCTACTATTTTCGGGATTTTCACTGATCTTCGCGATACAGCCACGATAAAAATTGCTTCTGCGAAGTTTATGAAGTTGGTTTCGCTTTGATTATCAGGTCGTTTGCAGAGACTTTTTTGATGGTTTTAAATGGCGATCACAATGGAGCAAAAACAGGCTGAAGCTCTCTGAAAACAGACTATTCACATAATTTTATAAAATTATTAGGCTGACCAGGAAATCACCGTCTTAATTCTTGATAATCCGATGAACTTCTACCCGCTCGCCAACAATAATTTTCAGAAGATAACACCCTTTCTGCTCATCCGACAAATTCATTTCCTTTCCAAAACCGTGCTGTATCGATCTTCCGTTCAAATCAAAAACCTCGTATTCCAAAGGCTGATTTAAACTGCCTGAGAAAGTAAATACTCCACTACCCGGATTCGGATAGATCATTAATTGATTTTGCTCCAACTCTTCCAATCCTGCAGAGCTGGAAAGATTTACTTCGTAATGATGTAAACCACCTAAATCCTGACCAACGAACATATTCAAAGCACCATCGTCATCCAGCTCTTCAACCCAAAACGAGGAGTACAAACCAACATCAATATTCAAATAAGAATTACTCACCAAATTGAAACTGGAGTTAGCTCCCAGGTTAGAATCTATATCGTTGTAATAATGCAGATGTCCGTCGTTTGCACCCAAAAACAAATGCGTGGTGTCGTTTACGCTAAAGAAATGAGGCATTGCATATCCGTCGGGCGAAAGAATTAGCTGTACATTACCGAGTGTGGCATCTTCCAATTGAAAAGACGGCGAATTAACCGTTCCGATATTTTTATAGTAAGCAATGCTTCCAGATTTATTTCCGATCAGCAGATCCAGCAAACCATCACTATTCAGGTCGAAAAGCTGAGGAGCAGCATAAGCTGTTACGGAAATAGTTCCTCCAACTGAGTTTTGCAAGACAGAAGATGTTCCGTAAGCAAGTGAATTTCCCGAACCCGCGGTATTTGAATATTTAAGAAGTGTTCCGTTATCGCGGCCAATGATCATGTCCTGATCTCCATCACCGTCCAGATCACCAAATGTAGGAATAGCCCGTAATCCCAATCCCTGCGACAAAACATCGAGGTAATTATTGCTTAAATAAGTAAATTCAGGAGCCAGATTCGTCCCCGTATTTCGGTAAGCAAGAAAACAGCTTTCTTTATCAATGACCGGTTTGTAACGAAAAAAATTAGCAACAATAAGATCTTTCGTTCCATCTCCGTTTTGATCAACCATTACAGGAATACTTCCCAAACCATGATCAATCATTTCACTTTGAAGGAAATTGTTTGTTTGGTAGTTGAAATTCGGAAGATTATTAGCCCCGATATTTTTGTAGAACCAAACACTGGCCTGATTTTCTGAAATGGTACGCGCGTTTGGGGCAACAATAAGGTCTTTCTTATCGTCAAAGTCAACATCCAGGTAATAACTTGCCGGAAACATATTAATGGCTGCGGGAGTGGTGTTTGACGGGTAGTTGTTATCAAAACTCACCATCGCTGAATTGGTATTGGGAATAGAACCACCGTTAATCAATGAAGTAAGCGAAGGATAGGAAACATCGCCCAGAATAAGGTCTTTCACGCCATTTGCATCTAAATCCAGAGCCAGAACGGTTGATCCGGAATGTTTTGGCAAGGATTCGCCGTTCGGTCGTTCCGGATTCGGAATATTCCCCGTTCCGCAAGGTGATTCCGTACTATTCAAAATGATCTGGTTTGTATTCAGATCTTCCTTGAATTGTCCCCAACATTCATTCATTAGTTCATAAATCAGTGAATCCGAATGTCCGTAGGTTTCCTGGCTCAGGTTTTTGTGATATTCCACCCGGTCGCCGTTTGAACTGAAAGTTAGTACATCAATATCTCCGTCTTCCTCAATATCAACAAATGCAGGAATATCTGCCGAAGTAACATACAGGTTGCTCAGATCTCCGTAAACATTACTCAAAACAACTTCCTTGCTTACTTCAAAGCTCAGGTAACCATTCTCAATACTGACATTTCTATAAACTTTCAAACCACCGATCCCATAAGAAAAAATATCATTTTGACCATCCCCATCGTAATCCACAAAAGCAGCTCGATAACGAATCTCGGCTGGCAGTTCATTCGGCATTAAATAACGATAGGCGTAATGATTTGAAGGAGCGGTTTCTTTCAGAAAAACAATGAAACGATCACAGCTTCGATCAAAAAGGATCAAGTCTTTATCACCGTCCAAATCAAAATCCAATTCCGAAAACTGCGCGAAATTAATTCCTCCCGCCCAGGCGTTATCTAAAAGATCAGTTCCAATTTTCACTGGAACCGACGGATCAAATTCGAAGGCAAAATTTGTTTGAGCCATTCCGCTGAAAGCAGAAAAAGTCAGTAATGAGCTAAACAGGAATCGTTTCAAGAGCAATAATTTGTTCTAAAGTTACTGAAAGACGTTCAACTGCGATGAAAGGTTGAATCAAAAGATCATACAATTCAGGAAAACGGAAATCAAAGCCATTAAGCACGATCATTTTTAACAGCAAAGAACAAAAGGACAGCAAGTTTTTTCGTGATACCGAATAAAATTAGATGAACCAAATGTAAAATGACAACCCCCAATCCCTTTGCGTTATTTTTCTCTCTGCGATTCAGTTCATCCTTGCTCTTCAGGCAAATTCCGAGAAAAGAAAAAGGTCATTCGCAAAACACAAATGACCTTTTCAAAAATTGAAAATATCTTAATCAATCCATTTATCGTCTTTCATTTCACCAAGAATAACGACATCCTTGGTACGACGATAATCTTCAGCTGCTAACAACATTTGTTCACGGGTATCTCTACGAATTCTTATTCCTTGAGAACCTGAATTGCGAACTTCAATGTAAAATCCATCGCGCAGGCGAGCTGGCTTTGTTGGAGGTCTTCCCATTTGTTTGATTTTTTTTCGAAAAGCTAATATACAAACACTTATAATTTATACAAGTTTTTTATATTATTTTATGAATCTAACAGGTCTTTCTCCAGTTGAACATGCTGCTGAGGCCCTTTTGAAAATCGTATCGACTGAACCAATCCAACAATCGAAAACGCAATGACTATCAATGAGTAAAAAATGAATGCTCCGCCAACTTCATCGAAAGAAATTGCACCTGGATCTGCCAAAACTAAAATATCCCATAAAAGCATGATTCCTGATAAACTTAAACCAATGATTGCAAACACTTTAACTACTTTTGTTTTCACTTTCATTAATCCCAACAAGTCTACTGTGATAAACAGCAGGAAAAAGAAAATTGAAACCATTGCCGCTGTGCTTGTTGCACTTTCTGCAAATCCGGAGTATACAGACGAATACGAAGAATAAGTAGAATATGAATTCATGGATGAAATGAATTCCATAGAACGGGCTACAGCTACTTCAGCCATGAAATAACCGGTAACACACATAAAAATGAAACCGAAAACGATCCCGACGATATAAAATGCTTTATTCATAGATTAAAATTTAGGAAGCAAAACTAGTTTTTTTATCGACAATAGTCAAGAAAAAAACTTCGAAAACACATTTTTTGCCGATAAACCGATTTAGTTGCTCGTGGAAAGAAAATAAAGAGTTTCTGCCTCACTCAATTCCATCCGGACCAGTTTCCAGGAAACAAAACGGATCAACAATGCATCAATTTCTTTCTTTTTCAGGTTGACTGACTTATAGATTTTGCTCAACGTCAATCCTTCATCAAACGAAAAGCATTTCAGTAAACTGATCTCTGCTTCTCCGAAGTGCTGCGGCCGGTCGTCTTGAAATCCTGCTCTGCGCCAAACTCCCAACAGAATTTTATTCGCGAGCAAAGTAGAATCGTCAACGCGAACATAAGCACGTAAAACTCCCTCTTCGTTAAAAGCCATAACCGGTCGTTCCGCCGATTTCGGGACCCAGATATCAAGAACAAGTTTCATGTCTTCCTGCCAGACTTTAGATTCAATAATCAGCGCCGGTTTGCAATACATTTCCGCAGCAGCAATGATCATGTGGATTTCCTCATTCGGATCGACACCGGTAATTTTCCCGTTATCCTTTACACCAATAAGTAATCTTCCGCCTTTTGAGTTCGCAAAAGCGCAAAGTGTTCTGGCAATTTTCTTCGAATCATCGATACGAAACTTAAAATCGAGTTGTTGGTGTTCGCCTTGTGCAATGAGTGATTTTAATTCGGACATAAGACAAATTTAAGAGTTATACTCTTAGAGGAAAAAGGAAAGTGGAAAAAGAAAAGAATATAGAATTTTCGTGTTATCGAAATGGTGTTTTTTCCTAACTATATATGGAATGTCAAATAAAAAACTAATAATATGAACAGATTTAATACATTAGAAGACATACTTTTATGGAAAAAAGCTCATCAGGCAATTTTGCATCTTTATAAACTAACGGAAGGAGAATTATTCAGTCGTGATTTTGCTCTAAAAAATCAAATGAGAAGAGCCGCAATATCCATCAGCTCAAACATTGCAGAAGGACTCGACAGGAAATCAAACAAAGAATTCTGTCACTTTCCAACTATTTCCAAAGCATCTTCCAGTGAATTGAGGTCGCAATTAATTCTTGCAAAAGATCTAAACTATGTTTGGGAGAGAGAATTCTTACAGTTAAAGCAAAATTTAATCGAGATCAACAAAATGGCCGCAGGATTGATCCGGTATTTAGAACAAAAAATGATTTAATTACTTTCCTTTTCCTCTCTAAGCTTTCCTCTTAATCTTCATTCCACAACACCCACGATTTCAGTGCCTGTTCTTTCAGCATACTTTCGCCATTGAGGATTGTTGCGCCGTTTTCTTTTGCCAAACGCAGGAATTTTGTTTCCGCCGGATTGTAGATGAGATCAACACATAAATGCTCTTCCGTAAGGAATTCAAACGGGAATGGAATACATTCTTCCACATTAGGAAATGTTCCAACCGGCGTACAGTTTACTACCAGCTTAAACGCCTGCAGCATATATTGGTTGATTGATTCATAAGAGAATTCGTTCTCATTCTCCGGATTCCGGGAAACGAATTTGACATCGATCCCGATATTCTTCAGTACATAAGCAATCGCCATTGAAGCACCACCGGTTCCAAGAATCAATGCACGCTCATGCCTGTTCGTTAAAAACGGCTTAATGCTTTGATGAAAACCGTGAGCATCTGTATTGGCGCCAATTGTTTTCCCGTTGCGAAATAAAACGGTATTTACAGCTCCAATTGTTTTGGCTTCGTCTGTTAGTTCGTCTAAAAACGGAATGATTTCCTGTTTGTAAGGAATGGTTACGTTCAATCCGGAAAAGCCTCCGTTTTGGAGAACTGATTTCACCTCATCAATTTGAGACAATTCAATATTCTCGTAAGAAGCCGGAATTCCTTCGCCAGCAAATTTCTGTTCGAAAAAATTTTTGGAAAACGAATGTCCGAGCGATTTTCCTATGAGTCCGTATTTGTGCAAAGCTTCTTAGTTTTGAGAATCTACTGGTTCCGAATCCTTTTTATTCCTTTTCGAACGAACAAAACTGATAATCATAGGAAGTACGGAAATAAAGATAATTCCCAGGCACACTTTCTCAACGTTGTTGCGGATCCATTCAATTTCACCTAAAAAATATCCGGCCAGGGTTAAACTAAAGATCCACAAAAAACCGCCGATAATATCGAACGGAAGGAATTTCTTCAAATAACTCATTTGACCGATTCCGGCAGCAAACGGTGTAAACGTTCTCACGATAGGAACGAAACGTGCCATAATAATAGCTTTGGT
>CBFGMW010000026.1:0-12154 GCA_965649925.1 uncultured Fluviicola sp. | reverse complement strand
GTTAATCCGTTGTTGTGATCATTAATTACATCGGCCACGTGATAATTGTTATTATTAACATCCACTTCGTTATAGTCGGCACAATCACTACCAATTACAATGTTGAAACTGTATTGCGTTGTATCGCCTTGAATCTTATAATAAAAAGTTACCCCGGATTTATTACTGTTCAAATCAAAATAGAGGATGCCGCCCGAACCGGGTGCCGGATTGGTTTCCTGAACCTGTACTTTAAATCCTCTAAAGAAATCCTGAAAGGCGTCTGTGTTTTCAAAGGCAGTACCGTTAATAGCTTCGTTCACCATGTTCAATCCCCATGTATTGTCTAAATGCAAGCGCAACTGAGGAGCAACTGTGTCGCCCGGAGCAATGACAACATCATCTTCCAGATTAGGGACTTGCGTTGCTGAGCCTGGTAAAACAAGATCTGTCAGCTGGTGACTGGTTGTTGTGAACTTGTAGTAAGTCTCATCAACATCCAGATCACTGGTTAATTCGTAAACCTGGAATGTTTGAGCATCCAGTTTTCCATAATAATCTACATATTCAAGAGATAATACAACCGAATCAATAATCGGAACAGAGCCCGCATCATGAGTTATTTCTCCCGGAAATTCGAATTGCGTATTGAAGCCGGCATTTACGATTCCCATTTTAGGGTCGTGCATGGAGCCACAAAGCGCATGTAATTGGTTGTCGGTTGGAATTGAATCTTCAATAACCGTATAGGTCTTTAATGAAAAAGTGTCAATTCCACCAGAAGCCAAAAGGTCTTCCGGCGACAAAGCATCTGTTCCGAATTTTGCTGCCGTTTTTTTACAGGAAACGGAAACAGCAGTAGCTAATAAAAAACAAGCGGAAAATGATAAGATTCTCCGCCAGTCTTTGCGATGTATATTTTTTACAATCATGTCAGATCAAAACGCCTTCTTCGATCACCTTGTCAAAAAATTCATTCAAACCTTTTGAAAGGTGTTCTTCTGGCAAGTAGTTCAACTTTAAACAACTGGCTTCGTCAAAAGCTTTTTGTAAATTGGCAGGAATAGTTTCACTGCTTATTACGGCTCCATCAGAGAACGCCAAAGATGCAGAAGTTATTGCTTCAATAGTTGGTGTTTTAACAAGATTTGTGACTTCTTCACCGAATCCGTCGAAAGCCAGCTTATCAGCAAATTTATCGCTCCAGGGCTTTGTGAACCCTTCGTTTTCGTTGTAGATACTGTAAACCACTTTCGTATTCGCGAAATGCGGATCCTTGTTGTACATTTTCTTAATGTACAAAGGCATCAACGATGACATCCAGCCATGACAATGAATCACGTCAGGTTTCCAGCCTAATTTTTTTACCGTCTCTAAAACACCTCTGCAGAAGAACATGCTTCTTTCATCGTTGTCTTCACAATCTGAGCCATCTTCGTTGGTCACATTGTACTTACGTTTGAAATATTCCTCGTTATCAATGAAGTAGACCTGAATACGCGCGGCGGGTATTGAAGCAACTTTAATGATCAGCGGATGATCGTGATCATCAATAATGATGTTCATACCAGACAAACGAATTACTTCGTGCAGTTGGTGACGCCGCTCATTGATGCAACCAAATTTCGGTGTAAACACACGTATCTCCTTACCAGCTTCCTGAGTAGTTTGAGGTAATTTTCTCGCATTATGAGAGATTTCTGATTTCGGAAGAAATGGGAAAATTTCTTGAGAAATAAAAAGAATTCTTTTCTTTTCCATAGAATTCAAAGAGGGGTATTATAATTAATCCCACAAAAGTACAAAAAAAAGCGCTAAGGTTCAAGATTATCATATAGTTTTGCCGACTTTGGATTGTAAATTGGTTGAATTGTGATAATAACGCATACAGTTGAGCAGCTAAATACTGCACTGGGGCATGCACGTGAAAACGGCATTACCATTGGTTTTGTTCCTACTATGGGAGCCCTGCATGCGGGTCACATGGCATTGGTTGAACGGGCAGGAAAAGAATGTGATATTGTAGTAGTAAGCGTTTTTGTAAATCCAACTCAATTTAATAATCCTGAGGACCTTAAGTTGTATCCGAGAACCCCGGAAACGGATTCTGCACTTTTGGAAACACACGGCTGCTCAGTAGCGTTTTTCCCCGCAGTTGATACAATGTATCCTCCCAATCTTGAAATTCCACCGGTTGATTTGGGTAAAATGGACCAGGTAATGGAAGGAGCTTTTCGTCCGGGGCATTTTAAAGGCGTTGTACAGGTTGTCTGGCGTTTGTTTGATTTGGTGAAACCAACAAAAGCTTTTTTCGGATTAAAAGATTTTCAGCAGGTTGCAGTTATTCAGCACATGACCCGTTTTCTGAATTTGCCCGTTGAAATAGTTCCCTGTGCTACTTTAAGAGAAGAGACAGGTTTGGCAATGAGTAGCAGAAACATGCGATTAACTCCCGATCAAAGGGACGAGGCGGTCATAATCTATAGGGTTTTATCAATGCTGAGGGAAAATGTTTCCGAATATTCACCGGCAGAGTTAATGAAGAAAGGGGCTGAAATGATGAATCAATCGTCTCTTAAACTGGAGTATTTACAAATTGTTGATTCAACAACTCTCGAATTACTGGACCAGAAATGGAGTAGGCACGCAACAGCCTGTATGTCTGCATACTGCGGCGAAGTTCGGTTGATAGATAATATGCAGTTGGTTTAGCTTACTGAAATCTGTTGACTTTTGACCAGTCCAACAATTTTTTTAGCGTAACTTTGCACCATCAATTAAAATACATGTTGATACACGTTTTAAAATCAAAAATTCATCGCGTTAAAATAACCCAGGCAGAATTAAATTATGTTGGTAGTATTACTATTGACGAAGATTTGATGGATGCAGCAGGTTTAATTGAAGGTGAAAAAGTTCAGGTCGTAAACATTAATAATGGTGAGCGATTAGAAACTTATGTTATTACCGGAGACAGAAATTCCGGAACAATTTGTTTGAATGGCCCGGCTGCCAGAAAAGTTTCTGTCGGCGACCTGATTATTATTATCGGATATGGTATAATAACTCAGGAAGAGGCAAAAACGTTCAAGCCATCGCTTGTTTTCCCCGACGAAAACACCAATCGTCTCGTATAATTTCTTCTTATGAAATCACTTGAAAGCTTATTCGGTAAGATTGGCAGTTTGCAGGATATTGCAAAGCAAGTTGATTTATGGAAAATGAAAGGCGAGAAAATTGTGCTCACAAACGGTTGCTTCGATATTCTTCACGTCGGGCATGTTACTTATCTTACTCAGGCTGCTAGTTTGGGAACAAAACTCGTTGTTGCGCTGAATACGGATGAATCGGTAAAACGTTTGGGTAAAGGAGACGACAGACCGATCAATTCTCAGGATGCCCGTGCCCAGGTTATTGCTGCTTTAGGGGCCGTTGACGGAGTTTTGTTTTTCAATGACGATACACCGCTCCAACTAATTGAACAAATTCAACCGGATGTTCTGGTGAAAGGAGCAGATTACGATCCGAACGAGACTGACGTAAGCTCTAAAAAGTATATTGTTGGCCGTGAAGCAGTTATTGCTAATGGCGGAAAAGTTGTTGCCATTGATTTGGTTCCCGGTTATTCTACAACCGCCATTTTGGATAAGGTTAGAAAGTAACTAGCCGGTTTCAATTCGTTATTTTCAAAATAGTTTATATTTGACCGGATGATTCGACCTGGTCTGATATTGCTTTTTCTTGTTTCTTTTGCTGTAAACGCTCAGTCAACTAAAACCGTTGTCTATTTCTTTCACGGCCAGGGTGCCGACAAACGCCTTTTTGATTCCATTCAACTAAGCGATTCTTTTGAAATGCGCTGCATCGACTACGGAACTCCGGAAAGAGGAAGCACCATGAATTCTTTTGCCCGCGAACTGGCAAAGCAGATCGATACGACCAAGAAGTTTGTTTTAGTTGGCACTTCGCTTGGTGGAATGCTTTGTGCGGAAATGAGCGAATTTCTTCATCCTGAAAAAACAATTCTCATTTCAAGTGCCGCTAACCGAAAAGAACTTCCATTCAGATATAGATTCCAAAGAATAATACCGCTTTATTTTATCGTTCCCGGTTTTGTAATGAAAGGAAGTGCAAGAATTCTTCAGCCCATTGTTGAACCTGATCGTAAACATAACAAGGCAACGTTTAAGTCGATGCTGAAAGCGAAAAACGGCAAATACATGCGTCGAACAATCAAAATGATCATTCACTGGAAACGAAAAGAAAATTCCGCAAAGATCATACGAATTCATGGAGATAACGATCATACGCTGCCAATACGGAATATGGAAGAGGTCGATTATCGGGTTGAAAATGGTTCACACATGATTACCCTAACTCGCGGACAGGAAATTTCTGGCTTATTGATGCAGGAACTTGTGAAGAAATAATTTTCTTTCGAAAACAATCTATAACTCCCATGGATAGGAGATTCTTCATAATATCGTAAATTATCGAATTATCAAATTTTCTAATTCCAAACTTCCTGATTTTTAGATTTCCCGAATTCCCGAATTCACTCTTTAAGTTTGGGGAATCCGGATGATTTTAAAAAAGTCATCCTGTTAATAGGGGTAAACTACTTCTCAGTTGTCTTAAACCAAAAGATGATAACTTTGCCTTTGTGAAATACACAGAGGTGGAAGAAAAACAAGTGATGGCACAAGTTGTGACGGAAGATTTAAACACGTTTGAAATGGTATTTCGCGATTATTATAAGCCGCTGGTCCGCTACGGCAACACTTTTCTGAAAGATTCAGATGAAACGGAGGATGTTGTTCAGGAGGTTTTCGTTTCTCTGTGGGAAAAAAGAACAGAGCTTGATATTCATACTTCCATTCGTGCTGTTCTCTACAAATCTGTTCAAAACGCTTGTTTGAATAAGATTAAACACTTCAAAGTGCGCAGTGCTTATGCGGAAGACTGGAAAGCAACGCAACAAGTGGAAGAAACTTCTGATTCTGTTCAGGTAAACGAATTGAATGATCGTATTCAGTTGGCAATTGACAATATGCCTGAACAATGCGGACGAATCTTTAAAATGAGCCGTTTTGAACAATTGCGCTACCAGGAAATTGCCGATGAACTTGGTTTGTCGGTAAAAACAGTAGAAAATCAAATGGGGAAAGCCCTCAAAATCGTTCGCGAAGAGTTGAAAGACTATTTGCCGTTACTCATCCTTTTTTTCATTCAAACGCTATGAAAACATTTAATGAATTGGATGCGCTGATTGGTAAATTCCTCACTGGTGAAGCAAGCCCGGAAGAAGCTATGTTGCTGGAAGACTGGATTTCAGAATCGCATGAGAATAAAACTTATTTTGCCCAAAGTGCAAAAGCTTTCGGGTTGGTAGAGAAAGAAATTTCTACCAATGACGCCTGGAAAAAAGTGCGTGTTCAGCTAAAAAAAACTCCCGTTCGAAAACTTCAGTTTAGATGGATTTCTTCTGTTGCTGCTATTTTGATCCTCACTTTCGGAGCCATCTTCTACTTCCAAAATTCAAATAATCAAAATACTGTTTTTACTGCCGGAAATAAGGTAAAGAAAATCGAATTGAACGATGGAACTGATATTCAGTTGTCGGCAAACTCTACGGTTGAATTGTCTGCCGATTATGGGAAGAAGAATCGCTCATTGACATTGAAAGGTTCGGGTTATTTTTCTGTAAAACACAGTAAGAAACTTCCATTTATTATTGATGCCGGACCAATTCATATCAAAGATCTCGGGACAAAGTTCGATGTAAAAACTACAGACGACACCATTTATGTTCGGGTCGACGAAGGAATTGTGGTAATCTATGATAACAAAGGAATGCAGCTTACGCTTAATGCCAACGAAAGTGCACATTATGTCATTTCTTCTGGTGAACTGCAACTGGATGTGCTTACCGAGAATTTGAAAGCCCTGCACAAGACAGTCGTGCTGGATAATCAGCGATTGGAAGATGTTGTTGCGCTCCTGAACAAAACATACCAGGTGGATATTCGAATTGAGAATCCGGCTTTAAAAAACTGCAGAATTACTACCGAGTTTTTGAACGAAGAGCTGGATACCGTTTTAATGGTGATCTCGCAAACCCTTGAAGTCACCATTCTGAAGGAAAAAGGAGGTGTTTATTTGATTAAAGGACAGGCATGCGAACAATGATCAAATTCCTGAGCGCAGTTTTTCTTTGCTGTTTGGCAATGAATTCTTTGAATGCGCAAACTCCTTATTTGGAGAAAGAAGTCACTATTCGATCGGGAATTTATTCTTACGAAGAAGTGTTTAAACAAATCTCGAATCAAACGGGAGTGGTGTTTTCGTATACTGGTTTCGATGATAAGCAGCGTATTTCAGTCAAGTTTGAAAAGCAACCGCTTCGTATTGTATTGAATAATCTTTTCGATAGTGGAACCTGCACGTACAAACTGAAAGGGAAGTACGTGATTGTGAACTGTAAAACCGCTGCTGCAAAGCCTAAACAGGATAACTCTACGGCAAGTAATTCGAATGTCATTGTTAACGGTTATGTCTTTAATGCTGAAGATTCTTCCCAGATTGCTGAGTCGAGTGTGTATTTACGCCAGAATAAACAGTCTGCAGTAACCAATGAATACGGATATTTCAACATGTCATTCCCCAAAACAGCTGATGTACTTTCCATATCGGTTGCTAAGGAAGATTTTGAAGACACAACGGTCGTTATTTTATCACAGCAGCGAAATACAATTGTAATATATCTACAACCAAAATCAGCTCCTGTGAGTGTAATGGTGAACGATTCAATGCGTGTGACAATTTCGGTAGATTCAGTGAAAACTATCGAAACACAAGTTCAGGATACAACTCCTTACGTTAGTCCATTTTGGGAAAAATTCGCTGAAAGGCGCGCTAACCTGAGAAATATTTCAGACACGCTGTTTAACGATGTTTCGTTTTCGTTCGTTCCGCCGTTAAGCACCAATCATCTGCTTTCCGTAAATACGGTTAACAAGTATTCTTTCAATGTACTGGTTGGTTCTTCAAAAGGGATTGATGTTTTTGAACTCGGCGGTTTGGTTAATCTCGATTATGGGAACGTAAAATCTGTCCAGGTTGGGGGAGTGGCGAATCTGGTTTCCGGAACATCGTCGGGAGTCCAGGTTGCCGGAATTGTAAACACGGTTGCGCAGGATGTAAATGGAGTTCAGGTTGCAGGAATAGTGAATATTGACGGAGCAAAAGTAGATTATGTACAAGTTGCCGGAATAGCTAATCTGGTTCAGGATACGGTAAGGGCTGTTCAGGTCGGTGGAATTACAAATCTGAACAATTCCTATACGGAAGGAGTTCAGGTTGCGGGAATTTATAACCACTCACGAAATATTTTCGGGACTCAAATTGCCGGAATAGCCAATTATTGTGATACGGTTTCGGGAAGCCAGATCTCAGGGCTGGTCAATAACGCTTCAGTTGTAAATGGATTTCAACTTTCCGGGTTAGTTAACCGGGGTGGTGAAGTGAACGGTTCTCAACTTGGATTCATGAACATTTCCAACTCCATCTCAGGAGTGCCAATAGGATTCCTGAGTATTGTAAAAACGGGCTACCATAAAGTGGAAGTTGCCGCTGATGAAAATCTGATCGGAACACTCAGTTTTCGAACAGGTGTTGATGCATTTCACAATATTTTCATTGGCGGAGTTCAGATCACAGAAAAACCATCGTTGTGGACATTCGGTTACGGAATTGGGTCTGCTATTAAATTGAGCAGAAAGTGGTATCTGGACTTAGATCTTACTGCACAGCACATGTATTTAAGCAATACCGATTTTTCATATAATATGCTGGCTAAAGGTTTTCTTGGGGTTGAATACCGTTTTGGAAATAATTTCAGCATTGCAGCCGGACCAACATTCAATTGGTATAATACGGAAGATATTGGTCCCGAAATCGACCCGATCTGGAGCAAAATTGAGCAGCGAACTGTCTACAATGATATCAACGGGAATTTTATGAATCGTTTGTGGGTTGGCGGGAAAGTGGCTTTGCGATTTTTTTAGGACGTGACCCCGGGCAATTTTAAAATTCCCGATTCACACAATTTTATAAATTTATAAAATTGTGTGAAAAGTCTATTCTTACAAGGATACAGAGAAAACGGGTGTAAAATTTATACGATTCACAAATCCCCAATTTTAAGAAATGTTTCTCCGGTTCTCCTAAAACCTGAAGCCTCTGCCGTGGCGCACGACTTTCGGTTTCTTCTTCCAATCTTCAATTCGAAATTCTCATGTTTTTTTGTTCCCTTCATAGGGGTAAACACAATCTCAGTTGTCATAGAAACAAATAACAAAATAAGAGGAAGCACTGCTTCCGACAATATCCGCTCCAGTGGACACAAAAAAATTAAAACAATTAAAGTAAAATGAAAACAACACGATTAATTTTAGTGAGTGCCTTAGCAATAGGAGTTTCGTTCACATCTTGTAAGAAACATATTTTTAATTCCATCAAAGGAAAAGGCGGAACGGTAACCGAAGTTCGTACATTGACGGGTTTCAATAAAATTTCTTTGGATATTGATGCCGACGTTACTTACACGCAGGATTCGGTTTATTTCGTTGAAATCTCGGCTCAGCAAAATGTGCTTGATGTTATTACAACAGAAATCAGCGCCGGCGAATTAGAGATCGAATTCAGTAAATGGGTTCGTAAGCACAGTAATATTGAGATCATTATTCACTCGCCTGATCTACGCGAAGTGGATTTGGATGGAAGCGGGAATTTTGAATCCACAGGAATGCTTACAACCACCGGTCTCGATTTAGAAGTAAGTGGTTCGGGAAATATCGTGCTTGCCGGTGTTACAGCAGAAGAATTTGATGCGGATATCAGCGGCTCAGGGAATATCTACATTTCAGGTGGAGTAGTAACCAATGAAGAAGTAAATATAAGTGGTTCGGGAAATATTGAAATGGACGATTTAACCGCGAACAATTCGAATGCAAAGATTAGTGGTTCCGGATCTATTTCTGTTTGGGTCCTGGATCAGTTGGATGCTACAATTTCCGGCAGCGGAAATATCAAATACAAAGGAAACCCAATTGTGAATACAAACATCAGCGGCTCTGGTTCTGTAATTCACATCTAAATTTAAAGGGAACTTCTCTCCTTCTTTTCTTTAAGGGAACTGAGCGGAGTCGAAGTTCCTCTTTTTAATCTCTCAAAGTATGTTTCAAAACACATTAACGAAATCCTTCGTATCAGTATTGTTATGCCTTATTGTCAACACCTGTTATTCGCAAACACAAACCGTTCGCGGCACAGTGGTCGACAATATTTCACAATCTGTTATTCCCGGAGCAATTGTCAAAGTAATTGGACTTGATTCCATCATTTATTCCGTAACGGATGAAAACGGGAAATTCACTCTTCAAAACGTTCCTGTGGGAAGCCGTACTCTGGAAATCACAGCGTACGATTACAAGCCGGTCACCATGCAAAACGTCACTGTAAATGCAGGAAAGGAATTGGTGCTAACCATCAATATGGAAGAAGACCTTAAAAAAATCGATGAGGTAGTCATTACTTCCAAAACAGACAAAAATAAACCGCTTAACGAACTTTCTACGGTTAGTACCAGAACGTTTTCGGTGGAAGAAACGCAGAAGTTTGCCGCTGCGGTGAATGATCCGGCTCGAATGGCAACTTCTTTCGCGGGAGTTGTAACGGCTGGCGACGGAAATAATCATATTTCGATCAGGGGGAACTCACCAAACGGGCTGTTATGGCGAATGGAAGGTGTTGAGATTCCCAATCCCAATCACTTTTCGAATGTTGGAACAGCGGGGGGTGGAATCTCTATTTTGAGTTCGCAGCTCCTGAGTAATTCTGATTTTTCAACTGGAGCATTTGCCGCAGAATATGGAAATGCGCTTTCGGGTGTGTTCGATCTGCGATTGAGAAAAGGAAACAATGAAAAACGCGAATATACCGTCCAGTTTGGTTTCCTTGGAATTGATGTGGCTGCCGAAGGCCCGTTCAAAAAAGGCTACGATGGTTCTTACCTCATCAATTATCGGTATTCTACACTAAATGTTTTAGGGAAAATCGGCGTTCCGATTGGAGATGCAAATACCAATTTCCAGGATTTATCGTTCAACTTTTACTTGCCAACAAAGCAATTGGGAAAATTCACGGTGTTTGGTTTCGGTGGATTAAGTTACCAGACTACAACAGCCGAAAAAGACTCAATTCGATGGCAGCAGGATGATTTTCTCAGGCTGAACACCAATTTCTATAGCAATACCGGGGCAGTCGGCGTTACAAACACCAAACTCTTCAGGAATAAATCTTACCTGAAAACAGCGCTTGTTTTTTCGGGAACCGAAAACGGTTATGAACGGGATCGGTTAGAATACGATTATTCATCTCTTACACGTGAATACGAACAAAGTTTTTTACAAAACAAACTCACGCTTTCAAGCACATACACCCAAAAACTGAATGCCAAAAATAATATCCGGGCAGGATTTATCCTGAATCATTTGGGATACGGTTTGAAGCAAAGCGACATAGGAGATTCTACTGTTTTACGTGAGCAAATCAATGAAAAAGGAAATACAGAAACTGCGCAGGTGTTTTTCCAGTGGAATTCCCACATCACAGAAAAACTCACAACGAATGTCGGAGTTCATTATTTCCAGCTTTTCCTGAACAACAGCAATGCTATAGAACCACGGGCTTCGGTTCGCTATGATCTTCATCCAACGCATCACCTGACTTTGGGTTATGGTTTACACAGTCAGTTGCAGCCGATTGGGGTTTATTTTGTAGAAAACACTGAAAATGGAATAACTACCCTTCCGAACCGGAATTTGAAGTTGAGTAAAGCGCATCACGCTGTTTTTGGATATGATTTCATTCTGAATGAACATGAGCATATCAAGACGGAAGTGTATTACCAGCATTTATTCAATGTTCCGATTAGCAAAGATCCGGCAAGCACGTATTCCATTTTGAATTCAACAGATGGTTTTCCGTCTGAATCGCTTAGTAATTCAGGGCTCGGAAAGAATTATGGGTTGGAACTAACCTATGAACGATTCCTGTTTAAAAATCTGTATTACCTGCTTTCGGCATCGTTGTACGAATCGAAATACAAAGCACCGAACGGTGAGTGGTATGACACACGATTCAATACGAATTACGCTACTTCATTAACAGTTGGGAAGGAATGGAACCTGAAGAACAAGGAGAAAAACAAAACAATCGGGTTCAATATCAAATCTATTTATGTTGGCGGATTCCGTTATACTCCAATTGATCTGAATGCTTCCATAGCGGCGGGTGAAACGAAATTTGTAACGTCAGAAACCTTTGGGAAAAGAATGCCCGACTATTACCGGTTGGATATTCGTTTCAGCCTGAAGCGTAACTATAAAAGTCTCACTAGTACGCTGGCGCTCGATATTCAGAATACAACCAACAGAAAGAACGTTGGCGGGCAATATTTCGATGAGAAAACCGGAAAAGTGAATTACTGGTACCAAACATCATTGATTCCGATTCTCAGTTATCGCTTAGAGTTTTGATAGATGAAAAAGAAAGAGTTGAAAGGAGGAAAGGAAACAGGGATCATAAGAATCCTCTGGGCTTTCTCTCTTCCTCTTTTGACCTTTCCTCTTATATCCCCAATCTTTGCTTCACGTCGCTGTATGAATTACGGGAAATAGGAATGCGTTTCCCGTTTTTCAGAATGGCAATATAACTGTTCTTTTCAAACGATTCGATTTTGTTCAGATAATCGATGTTTAACATGTATGAGCGATGGATGCGCATAAATTGAGTTGGCAGATTCTTCTCGTAGTAACTCATTGTTTGCTTCTTGATGTGGTAACGATCTTCGATATGAATTTTCACATAATCATCGTACGCCTCAATATACTGCACCTCTTCCAGCGGAATAATTTTGATGTCAGAACCGTGTTTCACCACAATACGCGCCTGCTCCAGGTTCGATTTTGCCAATTCCACTGCAATAGGAGGAATAATGGCAGGGGTTGAACGAACTACTTTTGTCAGCGCGGTAGAGAATCGTTCCAGCGAAAACGGTTTCAATAAATAATCCAAAGCGTTTACTTCAAAAGCTTTAAACGCAAATTCATCG
>CBFGMW010000025.1:0-12443 GCA_965649925.1 uncultured Fluviicola sp. | reverse complement strand
GCATCAGCGTCTGCCTTACGAACTTCAGGGTGATTTGCCAATCCAAGGTAGTTGTTCAAAGACCAAACTAAACACTCTTTTCCGCGGAAAATCATTTTGTTTCCTAACTCACCTTCCAGCTTAGGAAAAGTAAAATAACCATGAACGCCTTTTGAATACTGACCAATTGGTCCGCGATTACGTTCGATTTTTTCAAAAATATCTGCCATACTTTATCTTTTGTCGACTGTTCAAAGAACAATCTCATCAATTGTTCGCAAAGGTAGTAGGTTTCAACGTTTTTTGGACTTTTATCTTAAAAAAATATTCAGATTTTGTTAACATTCTTAACAATCGTAAAATTGCTGAAGAGGGATTCGAAACAAACCGATTTGTAAGATCAGAACAATTGTTTTTGTGACGATTAATCCAAATAAAAAATCCCGTCCAAGTATAGCCTGAACGGGATTTTAATTATTTAAAGTTGTTCTTAAAACTTGGTAACCTTGAATGCTTTAGCAGTGTTTTCTCCTGAAAGAATCAGGATGTATGTTCCTGAATGAACAAATTCTAAGTCATCCAATTGAATGATCTCATTATTCAACGCAGACTTTTCCGAAATTAGTCGACCGTTCAGATCAATCAATTTCAAATTTTGAACAGCTCCGTCCATGTTGTCTATCAACAGCGAATTTGTAAATGGATTCGGATAAATGCTGATCGATTCAAGCAGATTTTCGTTCACAGCCAAATTTTCGACACTGGTTCCGTTAAAGGAGAAGGTGCTTTGTATTTTGAAGAAGTCGTTAATGGACTTATTCGGACAATAAACTGAAATAGTAAGAGAATAAACTCCCGCGCCTCCGGCAAATCCTAACGTATCGTTAATGTAAGTCGTATCTGTTGGCGTATAAACGGCCCAAGTAACGTATAGGTTTTCATTGATCGAATCATAAACGGCCTGGTACAGGGATGCAGAATCAATTTCATTGTAATTTATTTCACAGTTTGTAACCAGGTCCAAATACAATGAATCAACTATCGGATCATTCGGGTAAGGATTGTTTCCGTAATAAGTTGTTGAATCAACAATTATGAAACTAACAGATGTGCTGTCCAAATTCGCATCCCACACGGTAACCGAATAGATTCCGGCACACAAACTGTCAATAAGTGTTGTTGTGTCGCCCGTGCTCCAACTTACAGAGTATGGAGCTGTTCCTCCCGTTGGATTTACGTAAGCCTGGCCTGTACAAACAGTTCCATAGTCTTCTACTGTTGTAAGATTCGGATAAAAGTAACTCAAAGTATCATCGCCAACAGAGAATGTATATGTTGCTGAGCATCCGTATGAATCGGCACACGATAACATGTAGGTACCAGGACATAAATCGCCGGGCGACATCGTTGTTGTTCCGTTCGACCAGATATAAGTGTACGGAGCAGAACCTCCGACAGGTATGAAAGTGATATTTCCGTCACAGTTGTTTGGAGAACAGTTTGTGATTGAATACGTACCCGAAAATCCAAAACAAGGATCACCAATTGTAAAGTATTCGGTATAAACCGTAACTCCCATAGAATCTAAAACAAGGGAATAGCTGCCCGCACAAAGATCTGTGACCATGGAATCCAAACCGGCTATCTGCGTTGAATCCTGGTACCAGCTCCACGTGTGCATAGGAGGACCAAAGCTGTTGAAGGCAGTGTTCAACGCAGTCCCGTCGCATGTTGAAGGTCCGGTTACATTGGTAGTTGTTACAAATTGTTGTGCTGAACTTACATTAGAAAAAGTTAGAATGACCAATGTGAGGATTAGTGAGTACAGATGTTTCATAGGTTTCAAATTTTGCTTAAAGCTAGTTCATTTCTGAAAATTGGACAATTCTTTTTGCTTTTTGTCCCGTGGATCTGGCAATCCGTAAATTGATTCTCTATTTTAGCAAAAAAACTTTCGAAGTTAAAGTTCTTATCTGATATGAATATAATCGGTGAATTTGAGGTTTATGAACTGTTTCGGTTCGGGAATGAAAAAGGACATATTGCTCTTGCAGGAAAACTGAAATCGGGAGGTCCATTATCTTATCAGTTTGATATTCTTCAAAAGGAAATTTTTGTTTTGTTTCCTCATTCCGGAAATGAAATTGTGAGCAGGCTTATCAAACTGGAAAATGGTTTCAGTCGTTTTGGACTTGACAAAGTAATTGATGTAGGAGACAACGCAGCATTGGTTTTAGAGGCCAATCCGGAAAATAAAGCTTTCATTCAAACTACTTTTGACCCAACCGTGGTTGCTACAATTTTCATAAAGAAATAGCACTTTCAACTTTTTAGATTGTACTGTATTCTACGCAAGTTATTCGGTTTACAAGGTTGAAATACTTTTATCCAGCAAATAAAGAAATGCCGCCATACTTCCGGCACCCAATTCCAATTCCCGTTTATTGACGCTTTCAAAAACATCGCTTTCGGCATGATGGAAATCAAAATAACGCTGAGAATCCGGAACAAAACCGTAAAGGGCAATACCCGGATATTGCTTTTTTAACGGACCAATATCTACACCGCCATATCCTTTTTCGAAATGATATAATTGATACGGTTTTAGTAAGGTTTCAAATCCCTGGATAAGTTCCAGTTGTTCCTGAGAACCGTCGCTCTCAAATCCGCGCGGGGCAAAACCGCCTCTGTCACTTTCAACAGCGGCAATGTGTTCTTCGCCGTTTTCCTTTACCCATTCAGCATAGCCGATTCCGCCTTTGTTCCCGTTCTCTTCATTCATAAAACAAACCACGCGAATGGTGTTTTCAGGTTTTAATTTGAGCGTTTTTAAAATTCTGATCGCTTCTAAGCAGTGTACAATTCCTGCACCATCGTCGTGAGCGCCTTCTCCCTGATCCCAGGAATCCAAATGTCCGCCAATGGTAATGACCTTATTCGGGAATTTAGTTCCTTTGATTTCGCCGATAACGTTGTACGAAATCACATCAGGAAAAGATCTGCAATCCATTTCCATAATGACTTCTATTTTTCCGTTTTTGATTGCATCTGAAAGTAAATTGGAGGAATTTGTTGACAGTGCACCTGCAGGAATTTTTGAAATGGCATCATCATAATGCATGGATCCTGTATGCGGGAAATCGTCTTGCGGAAGTGCCAATGAACGAATGATTACTGCAACTGCGCCTAATTTTGATCCTTCAACAGCACCTTCACCACGAATAGCGTAACAACCACCGTAAGCTTGAAAAGTGGTAATATCTGCCGGATTCATAGGCTGGTTCAGGAAAACAATTTTCCCTTCAACCTGTGATTTTGTCGCTTTTTTTAACGCATCCAGCGATGTAAATTCTATTACTTCTGCTTTCATGGTTCCGTTTGTTCCGATTGAACCACCTAAAGCAATCATTTTCAACGGAACAATTTCTCCGGTTTTTGTTTTAAACCAGGCAGTTTCTTTATTTCCGCGTTCCCAATGCGGAACCATTACCGGTTGCAGGATCACATTTTCAAATCCGTAGGTTTTCATTTTTGATTCAGCCCAATAAACAGCCATTTCTGCTTGTGAAGATCCGCTCAGCCGTGGACCGATATTTTTACACAATTCTCTTAAGTCTTCATGTGATTTTCCGCGAAGAAGTGCTTCGTCAAAAATCTGGCGGATCAATACAGAGTCTTCTTTATGCTGTGCAAACACGCTTGTGCAGACAAGGCACAAAAGCAGTAATAGTCTATTCATCACCTGTTTTTTTAAGTAATTCAATTCTAATTTGTGCGAATGTAGGAATTTAGCTTGATTACTTGTGCCGGATCAAAGAGTAGATTTTAGCACTTTTTGGTTTTTGTGGAATTGTTTTACGGGTATATTTAATCGAGCAAATCTAAGGCTTATGAAAACTGGCACAGATGATTATTTGGAAGGTGACGAACGTTTGAAATTTGATTTCACGGTCTTAAGAAAAATGATTCCTGATGAGCTGATGTTTGAAGAGATCAAACAGCAGTTTGTTGAGGTTTCTCTAAGAGATCTGGTTTTGATAAAAGAATTTGTCAAAACGGAGAACAGGGCAGAGCTGCTAATGCTGGCTCACAAACTTTCAGGGCGATTTGCTCAAATGGGTTCCGTTTATTTTGGGAAAGAGCTGAGTGCGCTTGAAAAGAATTTGAAAGAAGAGCTGTCGGAAGAAATTTTAAGCAGATTCAGGAAACTTGTTCCCGAAATGGAAGCTGCTATAGCCGCAATTTCCTGATCTATTCCAACTCGTATTTTTCTATTTTACTGTACAAAGTCTTTCTATCTATATTCAGCAATTTTGCTGCTTTAGATTTGTTGAACCTGGTTTGAACAAGCACATCTGCGATTAATTCACGTTCGTTTGTTTTCTGAATAAATTTTAAATCCTTCGGATTTGCCTGGTTAGAACGTACAATCATTTCTTCCGGAAGCAGTTCCGTACTGATTTTCTCATCTTTGCTGAGCAATACCAGTCTGCGAATTACATTTTTCAGCTCGCGTAAATTTCCAGGCCAGTGATACTGATGGAAAACCCGGAGCAATTCCGGTGAAATATGTTTTACCGATCTGTTCAATTCTTCGTTCGCGTTTTTGATGAAATGCTGAATGAATAGTTCCAGATCCGTGCTGCGTTCACGTAATGTGGGCATCTGAATTTTAAATTCATTGATACGGTGATAAATGTCCCCTCTGAAATTGCCGTTTTCAACATCGCTCAGCAAATGTTCATTGGTTGCTGTGATCAATCGGATATCAATCGGGACAGTTTTTCCGCTTCCTACTGGTTGAATAGTACGTTCCTGTAAAGTTCGAAGTAATTTCACCTGGACATCGTAGCTTAAATTTCCAATTTCATCGAGGAATAATGTGCCGCCGGAAGCTTCTTCCAGAACACCAGTTTTATCGTGAAGCGCTCCCGTGAACGCGCCTTTTGCATGGCCGAAAAGTTCGCTGGCAGCAAGTTCTTTGGATAAAACTCCGCAATCTACTGCGATAAAAGGATGATTTCCCCGTTTGCTTTTTTGGTGAATTGCCCTGGCAATATGCTCTTTACCCGTTCCGCTCTCTCCAATGATCATTACCGACATTTCGGTAGGAGCAACCAGGTCTACGTATTCATACAATTTCTTTGCCTGGTGGCTTTCTCCCCGAATAAATGAATCACACTTTTCTGAAACCGGCTTTTCGGGAATTCTTTTTTTGTTCAATGCAGATTCGATCACCAATAACAACTCATCGGGATTAACGGGTTTGGTGATGTATTCAAACGCTCCTGACTGAATTGATTTCACTGCAGTACGCACGTCATCGAAGCTTGTAATTACAATGCATGGGACCGAATCGGGATTGATTTTCATTTTTGAAATGAGCTCTAAACCAATTCCGTCAGGCAGACGGTAATCGAGAAGCAGTAAATCAATTTTTTCAGATTGTAACATTTTTTCACCTGCCTGTAAGCTGGAAGCAGTTAGAACATGATAACCTTTCTTTGTAAGAAACGTACTTACAATTTTGGTAAATGTCTGATCGTCTTCAATAAGCAGGATTTTATCCACGGATTGCGTTTTTAGATTCCTACTAAAAGTAAGAAAGGTCAGACAAAAGCCTGACCCTTCTTGTGATTTATTAAGGAATAACTTATTTGATAACGCTTCCGTCTTCTTTAAATTTGACCCAATTTGTTTCAGATTTTTTATTGGTAAATTCTACCTCGTAGTATGGAACATCTGATTTCACAACGTACGCTTTTCCGGGAGTCCAGCCCATGTATGCATCGGATTTGATCGTTTTTTGAACGGCACCTGGTAAATCTTCAATTTTGATCGGAACTTTATCCGGATTTTCCACTGAAGCTACAGCTTCTGTTGGTTTAGCCTGTTTGATTTCTGTTTGAGCATTGGCAAAAAGTGTTGTAGTGATCGCTGCTGCTGTGAAAATTAACTTTTTCATATTGATTAAATTTTAATTCATTTTTCCAAAAGCAAGAAGGAATATGGTGCCAGTGTTTATCTATCAGTCCATTTTTGTTCGTATCAATTAGAATATCAATTAATTACATGTTGTGACAAGAAACACGTGAGCTTTTTGAATTTCTCACCCGAATGAGGAATTGTTCTACAACCTGTGGAAATATTCCTCGGTTACTCACAATTTTTTTAGCTCAAATTTTGTCGAGTATGGTGGGATTGAAGACACAAAACGCAGTTTAACTAATCCCGGTTCTTCAATGATTAATAGATCTACGATCTGTGAGTTGTCTTTTTTGGATAATTCTATGAAGTATACTTCATTACCGGCTATAAGTTTCCATTTGCCTGAT
Organism: uncultured Fluviicola sp.; assembly: GCA_965649925.1. Classification (GTDB taxonomy): domain Bacteria; phylum Bacteroidota; class Bacteroidia; order Flavobacteriales_D; family Crocinitomicaceae; genus Fluviicola. The sequence goes on along the minus strand of CBFGMW010000025.1, from coordinate 6,129 downwards.
CGCGTGTTTTCAATTGTAAAGTTCGATTTAAAAGTACCGTCCTCTTTAAGCTCGATCGCCTTTGTCTTGTTGTTCCAATCCACATAAGTTCCAATGAATCTATCTTCAGGCTTGCGAAAAATAAAAACGGCAGCGATAAAGATCAGAAGGACGCCCACACCAAAAAGGTAAAACTGTTTTATTTTATCGAATTTTGTAATGAATAAACTTATCAATCCGTAGATTATAAGACCTAATCCGGTACAGGAGAAAAAGAGTCCTAATATAACTTGGGAAAATTCAGGTCTAATTTGGATTCAATGTTTAGGATTCAATGTACAATGCTAGTCTGGGTTTTTTTTGATTTGTCCAGTCAACAATTATCTCTGATAAGTCCAGATCCCCAATATCATGCCCCCAAATCCCATATTTTCCGTTAGTTGTGTTTCTGTTGATACTTCCGTTTCTTTTTGCTGGTGGTATTGTTTTTATGCTTGCTGTTGATTCTTCCGTTTGATAGATTTTTTTATATTCTGCACTAATTATCTCAACTAATTCTCCTCGACTGAATCCTTTATTGCTTTTCGACGTGATCTCAATTTCCACAGGGTTTTCCAATGGATAATCTATTACAAGAATTGCAATACTAGAAGAGAGCACAACGTCGTCCCTGCCAACCAGAAGCTTTAGTTCTTCATGTGGATTATCAACAGAGATCCATGGATTTGTTTCAGCGTCTGCTTCTTCATCCAGAGTTAAAACCTCAAAAAGAATTTGCGTATCTTTTTTAGGAGCAATTTCTGCTTGTTCTTCAGGTTTGTTTGATTCAGGTGATGGTGAACAGCTTAGGACCAGAATTGTACAAATGGCATAAAAAAATAATTTTTTCATTTTCTTTCTGAGTAGAGAGCCCAAAAATAGGAATCAATTCGTAATTCACAATTGCTAATTGAGCTCAGCTTTGCTGAAGTTCGTATCTTTGCACAAAAATTTCTCAAACATGGCTTTAAAATGTGGTATTGTCGGGTTGCCGAATGTTGGTAAATCTACTTTGTTCAATTGTTTATCGAATGCGAAAGCGCAATCAGCGAATTTCCCGTTTTGTACTATTGAGCCGAATGTAGGAACGATTTCAGTTCCGGATCCGCGTTTAGAGAAATTGGAATCTATGGTGAATCCGGAGCGAGTTGTTCCTACAACCATGGAGATCGTTGATATTGCAGGATTGGTAAAAGGCGCATCGAAAGGAGAAGGTTTGGGAAATCAGTTCCTGGCGAATATCCGCGAAACAGACGCTATTTTACACGTTTTGCGCTGCTTTGAAGACGGAAACATTATTCACGTTGATGGAAGAGTGAATCCGGTAAGCGATAAAGAAATCATTGATATTGAACTTCAGTTGAAAGATTTGGAGTCAATTGAAAAGAAAATCCAGTCTTTGGCAAGAACGCTGAAGTCGGGCGATAAAGAGGCTGTTAAGGAAAACGAATTGGCTCTTGCAATTAAGGCCGTTTTGGAACAGGGGAAATCTGTTCGTTCCATGACGTTTGATGAGAAAGAGATTGAGATTGTAAAGAAATTCCAGTTAATTACAGCTAAACCTGTAATGTATGTTTGTAATGTAGAAGAATCTGCTGTGAAAACAGGAAACGCGCATGTTGATGCGGTTCGTGAAGCGGTGAAAGATGAGAATGCTGAAATTTTGATCGTAGGAGCTAAAATTGAAGCGGACATTACAGAATTGGAAACATACGACGAACGTCAGATGTTTTTAGAGGAATTAGGCTTGGAAGAGCCGGGAGTAAATCGTTTGATTCGAACCGCTTACTCGTTATTGAATCTTCAAACATATTTTACAGCCGGAGTGAAAGAAGTTCGTGCGTGGACTATTCCGGTTGGAGCAACAGCGCCGCAAGCTGCCGGTGTAATTCACACAGATTTTGAAAAAGGATTTATCCGTGCCGAAGTCATGAAATATGAAGATTATACTTCATTGGGTTCCGAAGCTGCGGTGAAAGAAGCCGGTAAATTTAAAGTGGAAGGAAAAGAGTATGTTGTTGCTGACGGAGACATCATGCATTTCCGTTTCAACGTATAACATTCGAAGAATATAATTCAGGATATAAAGCACTTATTGATTTTTTCAATAGGTGCTTTTTGTTTCAAACAGATAAGGAAAAAATCCTGCCATTAAGGAAATTAAGGGTGGATGGTTCAAATTCTGAGACAAAGAAAAAGGCCCGACATTTATCGTCGGGCCTTCTCTATTTGATTTCAATTGCAATCAATACTCATCTTCATTGAAGAGAAAATCGTCTTTAGAAGGATAATCAGGCCAAATTTCTTCGATACTCTCGTAAATATCGCCTTCATCTTCCAAATCCTGAAGATTTTCAACTACTTCTAAAGGTGCACCAGCGCGGATCGCGTAGTCAATTAATTCATCCTTTGTAGCCGGCCATGGCGCGTCTTCTAAATATGATGCTAGTTCTAAGGTCCAGTACATGTTCTATTCGCTTATTGTTGTTTATTCGCGCAAAAATAATCTTATTTTTAAAACAAGCAAGCCCTAACGACAAATCGTTGGTTTTTTTCCAAATAATAAATGATCAATTCCTTAATTATCAAAAGATAAAGCACTTTAAATAATTGTTCGTTCAGCCATTCATTATTTTACTTCTTCGGGATCCACGGTGTTTCTTCAGCATTCAATTCTTTTGTAAAAGCTCTGCTTAAAACAAACAGGTAATCGCTCAAACGGTTTACGTAAGCCATAATAATTGGGTTCACAGGAGATTCTTCGTTTAAATGCGAGATCAGTCGTTCAGCTCGGCGGCAAATGCAGCGTGCAACATGACAATGTGAAACAGTAGGGTGGCCACCAGGAAGAACAAAGAATTTCATTGGTTCCAGATTTTCTTCCATTTTGTCAATGGCATGTTCCAGAACTTCTACGTCGTTTTGTGTAATTTCAGGCAATACCATTTTAGATTTTTCCGGATCAGCCGCTAAATGAGAGCCGATTGTAAATAATCGGTCCTGAATTTCGATCAGCAAATCTTTTCTATCCGGATTTTCATTGTAATCGCGAATCAAACCCATATAACTATTCAGTTCATCAACTGTTCCGTAGCCTTCAATACGTAAATGATGTTTCGGCAAACGGGTTCCGCCAATCAATCCTGTAGTTCCTGAATCACCTTTTTTCGTGTAAACTTTCATGGTTTAAAGGTAACTGTTTTCTAATTCTGAACCTTCATTTTCGTGTTCGCAGAACAGAAGGATTTTATATATTTGAGAACTACGAAGGGAATCACATTCAAAATCCACCTTTGATTTTAACCATTGAAAACTAAAGTATGCTCAAGAAAAGTTTATTAGTTGTTGTTTGTGCTGCGGCTTTGACGGCTTGTGGGATTTTTAAAAAATCTCCGGAAATAGAAGAGTTGCCTCCACAGGAAGAAACAGTTGCCATAGAATTACCAACAAATATTGACGGTGTGCCCCTTCAAACAGATGCTGACAGGGTTCAGGACAAGTTTCCCGGATACACTTTGGCACAATTGAATGAAGGTAAAGTCCTTTATGAAAACAACTGTGCTATGTGTCACAGTTTGGAAAAACCATCTTCTGAATCGGAGGATGAATGGAAGAAAATTGTTCCGGAAATGGTTGGAAAAGTAAACAGAAGAAGTACGAATGGAATAGACGCTGCCGGAGAAGAGAAAATCCTTCGTTATCTCATCACCATGGGACCTGCCCAAATTAAATAGAATTCTTTCTGTCCTCAGCGAGTCAAAACAATTTTGTCCTGAAAATTTTCGGACGAAGTACAAAATGCTCTTTCATCTGGTGCTCTCGTTTCCAGATCAATCCCATTCGTCCCAGATCAACGGTTAAATGAAAACGGTTATCGTCAATTAATTTCTGCCATAAATTCCACATGTCGTCATTCCAGCGGATATCGTCGAGAATGAAGATCGTTTCATCGTGAGTTTGCTGCATGAGTAGTTCCAGGTAGTTCAGTGTAGCAGTTGATTCATGATTCCCGTCGAGAAAGACCAGATCGTACGTTACAGCATTTGGCAGTTTCAGGAATTCGTCAAACGAAGCGTGAATCGGAAGAATGTTTTTCAATTGCCAATAATCAAATTGCTGATAAGCTCTGCGTAAGATTTGTTCACAGCCTTCAACTGTAACCAGAAAACTCTCGGGAGCAGCATTTTTTATTGTAATTGCTCCGGTTCCTACAGATGTTCCGAGTTCCAGAATATTCTTCGGTTGATAATGGCGAACAATTTTCCAGAGGACATCACCATAAAGCCCATTTGTAGAAGCTGTTTTTAAGAGTTGTGAAACACTTCGTGTGTTTTTCATCTTCCGCGATCCAGCACCTAAGTCAGTGATAGTGAATGTTTCCGTTTGCTTCGAAGCGTTTTTTACCCAAAATTTCCGTTGAGAAATAAAATTTTTGTCAACCTTTGTCGTTAGGCACTTATCTACAAAATTGAAAACGAACGCGGAATGAACACCATGTCTCCCTTTTGATTTGAACAGATACTGTAAGTAATTTCTGGAAACGGGCGTTTTGCTCATGTTGCAAAGAAACGAAAAACCAAACAAAACATGCTCCATGCATAGAACTACTTTTGAAGAACAACAACAACGTATATTAGCGAATGCTTCAGGCTCACATCCTGAAGTGAAATTGGTAAAAGCATGTACTCCGCAGGATGGAATTGTGATACTTTCCGATTCTGAAAAGAAAGAACTGGAATCATTTTTTTTGCAGGACGAATCTAAAAAAACATTCTTTACTCCGGCATCCGGTTCTGGCTCACGAATGTTTCAATTTTTGTTCGATTTCATTCAGGAGCCGAATGAGACGAACAGAAGTAATGTTGAGCGATTTTTGAATCATATAGAAGATTTTGCCTTTTTTTACCAGTTTCCTGAAGATATTCAGCTTGAACTGCGCAATCGTTCAATGGCTATTGATTCTTTTGTTTCCTATATTCTGAATAACAAAGGCATGGGATTGGCGCATTTGCCAAAAGGGTTGATTCCTTTTCATAAATACGGGCCGTTTATACTCAACCCGTTCCAGGAGCACGTACTTCAGGGAAGAAAGGTGAGCCCGAAAAACACCGTTTTTCATTTTACAGTAACAAAAAAGTTTGAAGACGAGATTGATAAACATTTGCAGTATTTGAACGGAATGACCGGTACTTCATCCGATATTCAGTTTTCAGAGCAGAATTTAGAAACTCACGCATTTGCTTTTCATCCCGACGGTTCTCCGGCAATGTGTGAAGATGGAGAGCAATTACGCCGGCCTGCAGGTCATGGAGCTTTACTGGAAAATCTTTCCAATCTGGATTCTGAACTGATCTTTATTAAGAATATTGATAATGTTCAGCATTTGAACCAATCATCGAAATCTATTGAAACACAGCGTGTTTTAGGCGGATTATTATTGCGTATCAGAAAAGATGTGAACGATTTGCTTTCAAATTGGTCTTCTGATGAGTTTGTGAGATTGAATGAAACCTATCAACTGTACGACCAAACGTTTGTGTCTACATTGAATGCTTCAGATCAACAGGCATTATTGAAAAGACCATTTAGAATTTGTGGAATGGTACGGAATGAAGGTCAGCCCGGTGGTGGGCCATTCTGGATCAATGACAATGGAATTATTTCGAAGCAAATCATTGAAAAAGCTCAGATTAGTACATCTTCAGATCAGTTCCGGGTTATGATTCAATCAACGCACTTTAATCCGGTAATGCTGGTTTGCCAGGGGAAAAACAGTGATGGTTCAGCCATTGATTTCGAACAGTTCCGTGACAATGAGAAATATTTTGTAGTTCAGAAAAAATACCAGGGAAAAGAAATTGCGTTTACAGAATTACCCGGATTGTGGAATGGAAGCATGGAGCACTGGAATTCGGTTTTTGTTGAGATTCCAAGTGATACGTTCAGTCCGGTAAAAACGATTTTGGATTTATTGGATGCGGCGCACCAAAATGGTTAGAGAATTACGAATGTGCGTGCTTAAGTCTTGAATTAGAATCTGGTTTCATTCAGTAGTCACTCGTCATTAATACAGTTTTTGTCGTTTAATCAGGAATCTGCTTAAGACTTCCG
>CBFGMW010000024.1:0-12519 GCA_965649925.1 uncultured Fluviicola sp. | reverse complement strand
CAACCGTGTATAAAAATGAAGTGATTCGTGAAATGCTATATCTAAAAATGATTTTTCAATTCGCACCTAATTAGTACCTTTACCTTCAAATCGCAAAAGCGATTGATATTCAATGAAAATAACTCGAAACACCCAGGCCAGAAAAACAATCCTGACAATGATCAACGACTCCAATGTTGCTTTGTCTCAGCCAGCTATTCAAACAGCTTTGAACGGATTCTGCGACCGGGTTACTATTTACAGAGTTCTTGACAGGTTAGTTGAAGAAGGGTTGGTTCATAAGATTGTGAACGTCAACGGTGTTGTAAATTACGCAGCCTGTTCTACCTGCAGCCATGAAACCGAAACAGCTGAAGAACATCGGCACGCCCACCAGCATGTTCATTTTTCCTGCCGCATCTGTAATGAATTAACTTGTTTGGAGCAAGTAGTTCCTCATTTCGATCTACCCCCCAACTTTGTGTTGGAAGAAACATTTTTCACTATTTCAGGAACCTGCCCTAACTGCACAGAAATCGAGCTGAAAAATGCATGATCACCAAAAAGCGCAGAAGTTTGCTGTAATAAGTATGATTGCCAATATTCTGTTGGCAGGAGCAAAAGCTTTTGTTGGAATTGTTGGAAATTCGTATGCATTGATCGCTGATGCGATAGAATCTACAGGCGATATTCTTTCTTCTCTTTTGGTTTTTCTGGGTCTGAAATACGCTGAACGGCCGCCCGACAAAAATCACCCCTATGGCCATGGGAAAGCAGAGGCCCTCACAACGTTTCTTGTAGTAACTCTGTTATTTGCTGCGGCAACAGTTATTGTGATCGAAAGCATCGAGATGATTCTTACTCCTCACAAAAGCCCGAAAGCATTCACTTTGTATTTTCTTTTAGGTGTAATTGCCGTTAAGGAGATTTTCTACCGAATTGTAACCAAAGTTGGTGCAGAACTGGAAAGCACTTCTTTAAAAGCCGATGCCTGGCATCATAGAAGTGACGCTATCACATCTTTGTTTGCTGCCGTCGGGATTGCGATTGCGCTGATTTTGGGTGATGATTATGCCCAGGCCGACGACTGGGCAGCTTTGATCGCAGCGGCAATTATCTATTACAACGGATACAAAATTCTTCGTCCTGCCCTTGCCGAGGTAATGGATGAACATGTTTACGATGAATTTATTGATAAAATCAGAATAGAGTCCATGCACGTTCCGCGAGTTGATCTTGTTGAAAAGTGTTTTGTACGAAAATCCGGAATGCGCTATTGGGTTGATATTCATGTACACGTAGATGGAACGCTTACTGTATATCACGGACATGAAATTGCACATGACCTGAAATCACATTTAATGAATGTTTTTCCTCAGATTGAGGATATCCTTGTTCATGTTGAACCGAGTCAGGTTCACTAGTTAAACTTCTTTTCTTAAATTGAATAACCACGCGTTATTTCGTATCTTTGCATCACAATTTTTTCAAAAGATGGCACAAATTCCAGTTACCGTATACGTGGAGATGACTCCCAATCCAAACACCATGAAATTCGTAGCAAACAAGCACCTTTTAATGCCTGGCGATGCTGTAGAATTTACCTCAAAAGCCGAAGCAAAAGGATATTCTCCGCTGGCAGAAGCCCTTTTTGATTTTCCTTTCGTAAATACCGTTTTTATTACTTCCAACTTCGTTACAATTGCCAAAACCGATAATGTTTCCTGGGATTTCATTGCAATGGAATTGCGTGAATTCGTTAGAAACTGGGTAGCTGACGGAAAAGAGATCCTGATAATGATGCCTGCTGCAAAACCGAAAGAAACGGTTTCGGAAGACGGTGCAACCAAACAACCATTGAAATCATTCGACGCAACGGAATTTGACGACCCGATTCGTGCATTACTGGATGAATATGTTCGTCCTGCAGTAGAAGGTGACGGCGGCGCAATAGATTTCGTTGGTTTCGAAGACGGCGTAGTAACGGTTGCTTTACGCGGAAGCTGTTCTGGTTGTCCTTCAAGCACAGCAACTTTAAAAGGCGGAATTGAGAACTTACTGAAGCAGCATTTACCTGAAGTAAAAGAAGTAGTGGCGGAATCGCTGTAAAACTGATTTTAACATATAAAAGTCTGGAGTCGGGGTGAAAAAATTTTCACCCCGACTTTTTTGTTTCAATATTTCAGAAATTTTGAAATTCTTTTATGGAATCTTTTGATGCCTGTCATCTCAATGAAAAACAACAACGTTTTTACATAAATCAAAAGATCATGAAATCAATTATTTTAACCATTGTATGCTTTCTCGGAACTTCGGCCGGAGCATTCGCACAAACAAATTACGGTGATATTATCGGAACATTTGTAGATAAAGACACCAAAGAAGGAATTGTAATGGCATCTGTTGTTACCACAAGAGGTGAAGCCATTTATCGCGGAATGACTGACGAAGACGGAAGATTCAGAATTTCAGCAATTCCTCCGGGAAAATATAAAGTATTCTTTGTTTACGAAAAAGACACAACTTATGCAAAAGAAGAAATAGAAGTATTACCGGATGGTATTGCATCAACTGGAGAAGTTGTCAATAGCGGAACCACTTTAGCAGAAGTAGTTATTGAATCTCAAATCTATCATCTGTCAAAAGGTGTTAATCCTGAAATCAAGCTTACGAAAAAAGACATACAACATTTGCCAACGAAATTCAACGCGAAAGACATGGTAGCCAGTATGACTACTGATGTACAGAAAACGGCTGATGGCGAATTGGTGTTCCGCGGCGCAAGAAAAGGAGATTTCATCACTTATATTGATGGAGTAAAAATGACCGAAATTCAAAATGTGCCGAGTGCTTCATTAGGATATGTGATGGTTTATTCCGGAGCAATACCTGCAAAATACGGCGATACTACCGGTGGAATTGTTATTATGGAAACGTTGAGTTACTTCGATTTACTACGCGAGTGGGAAAATTCTCAGAAGTAATCCTTAACTAAAGGGAAAGTGCGGTGTAGACAAACAAAGCCTCCGCACTTTTCTCTTTTATATCAGTCCAAATCGCATGAAATCAATTCTCCTCATAGCATTCACATTAGCAGCGAATATCTATTACGCTCAGAATTCTTACAGGATAGTAAGAGGAACTCTAATCGACCAGAATACATCAGAACCAATAGCTTTTGCTCAAATCTATGCAAATTGCAACGGGAATACTTATTGCTATGCAAATACCAATGAAAACGGAAATTTCAGCCTTGATAATCTGCCAAACGGAACGTGTACCTTACGATTCTTTTATGAGCTAACAGACTTTTACTACAAGGACACTATTCATATTGATTCACAAAGTCCATCAATCTTTTTTATAAATGAAAAACTAAACTATAACCCAACTCCCATTGATATACCTATTCTTCCTATACTTATTCGTTTCAGACCTGCCGAAAATCCTGTACTCGGTCAAACTGAAATAGAACAAAGCGTGAACAAATTTCAGCTGGAAGATCTTTTATTGGGAATGAGTTCACAGCTGACCAATCGATCCGAAAATCAATTGTCTTTTCACGGAACAGAAAATGACGATTATTTGCAACTCATTGACGGAGTAAAATGCCGCGGGCTGTATCAACTTCCGGCTGCCTCCATGAAATCTGTTATAGTAATGACCAATTTCATCCCCGCAAAATACGGTGACGTAACAGGTGGTGTGATTCTAATTGAAACAATGAGTTACATGGATTTGTACAACGAGTGGGAAAGACGTCAGAATCGGTAAAACATTCTTACATGAACCACACGAATCGGGTAAATACAGTGTTGAAATTTACTTCGTAGCAATATAAATTGAAACCTCCGACTGATCGCCGTTTCTTGCACGATCATCATACACCTCAAAATCGTAGGTATAGCTTCTGTTCAATTCTTTATCCAAATACCAGATTTCTTTCCAGGTTTCCACAACAGCATTCGGTAATTCGCCCTGAGCAAGGAATGTTTTGAAGTTCTGAGCTTCAAAAGTTCTTCCGATCATTCCCTCCGGAATTACATCTAAGGAAGAAACACTCAACCCTAAAATGCAGGTGTATTTCCCGGTGAAGTCACTTTCATAATCGGTATAGATTGCAAAAATGTCACTGCTAACCTGGTTCGGAATCCGTTCCAATAAGTTTTCTGATTGAAAACGTCCCCAGAGTTCCATCAGATCAGTCATTGCTTTCCCTTCACCGTTGGTCGTTTCAACAGCTATTCCGATAATCTTAAATCCTTTATTAAAAGTCATTTAGCACAATTTATACTGCAGTGAAAGTATACATTATTTCGGAAAGAACTTCGGGCTCTTTTCCTGCATAGGTTCCATGTACTTTTTCAGGTTCTGCTCGTCGGATTGATTCAGGATCATCAGCATATTATCTGATTCAACTACAATATAATTCTCCAATCCCTGAATTAGGGCCAGTTTATCATTTGGCAGGTTCACAATACAGTTTTCAGAATTGATCATATGAACATTTTCGCCGATTACTGCATTTCCGTTGTAGTCTTTTTCCAAATGGGTATACAAACTTCCCCAGGTGCCTAAATCCGACCAATCGAAGTTTGCCAAAACAACATCTACGTTCTTTGCATTTTCCATTACCGCAAAATCGATACTGATATCTTCGCAGGCCGCAAAACATTCATTTACATAGTCCTGTTCCGCCGGAGTATTGTATTTTTCCTTGTGATTGGTAAACAATTCATAAACTGCCGGCTTAAACTTCTCCATAGCATGCAGAATGGTTGAAGCTTTCCAGATAAAGATTCCTGAGTTCCAATAGTAGTTTCCACTTTTCAAAAAGATTTCCGCCAACTCACGGTTTGGTTTCTCCGTAAAATGCTTTACGTCTTTTACCTGTCCGGGAAGAATATCTCCGTGTTCTACAAATTCGATGTAACCATAACCTGTATCAGGGCGAGTTGGTTTAATGCCCAGTGTCACCAAACGATCATTCTCATTGGCAGTCTGAATAGCAGTTCTTACAATTCCAGCAAATTTTTCTTCCTTCAGGATCAAGTGATCGGAAGGCGCTACAATTAACGTGGCATTTGCATTAATCTGAGCAATTTTAGCAGCAGCATAAGTAATACACGGAGCGGTATTTTTTCGTTCCGGTTCACACAGAATCTGATCGTAACTCAACTCCGGCAATTGGTGTTTAACCAGTTCTCTATACATGGAGTTTGTAACAATGTAAATGTTATCTGATGGCGCCAGCAGGAGTAATCGTTCGTAAGTCATACGTAATAACGATTTCCCGATTCCTAATACATCTAAAAATTGCTTCGGATGCTGGGCTGTAGACATTGGCCAGAATCTGCTTCCGATTCCACCCGCCATGATTACACAATAGTTGTTTTCCATAATATTAAACTTCTTTTACAAGTGCCAGAGAATTGATGACAAACTGCCGTTGGGTTCCCACTTCCATACATAAAAAACGGGTCCGGCGTTTTTCACCTTTAACAAAGGTCTTTCCCTGTAGGACAAATGTACTGTTTTTACCTAATGACTCAAGCATCACCTCGTCGGTGACTTCTTCATCGAATTTCCTAAGAACCCGTGACAGGTTGACATCTGAACATGTTGCCGCTTTTAGGTTCGTGACACTATTCATTAGTGCAACTTCCAGATCTTTGGGTAAAATCCCCAATTGAATTGCAGGCCATAATAAATTCCGAAAGGTCTGTTTCCATTCTTCACCGTGAGGTTTTACCCTTCGTCCGAATTGAATGTAGGTTTCCAAGTGCGCAAACTCATGCAGGGCCGTGACCAAAAACTGGTATTTGTTGCTGTTTCCGTTCACTGAAATCTGGTGAAACTTTTCCGTTCCATGCGGCGGTCGGTAATCGCCCAATTTTGTTGAGCGCGGCTTTGAGATCACAAACTTCACAGGGTATTTCAACAACAATCCGGTCAACATATCCGAATAACCCTCAGGCACATATGGCGCAAGCTGTTTACTTAATTTTAGAAATTTCTCTGAACGATCCATCAACAATACAAAGCAACAAAATAATCCATTGTCCGGGGAATGATTTGACTGAAGTTTTTCAACGCGCCCGGTTGATAATTGAAAGAGCGCTCGTTTTGAAGATTTATAGTATTTTTAGACCAGCAATGAAGATACTAAGCAATATCGGGAAATACTCCATTATGTTGACTATTGTTTTCTCAAAACCTGAGAAATGGAAAATTTTCCGCAGTAGACTTTTCAACGAACTGGAATTTATAGGAGTAAAATCGTTACCGATTGTTGCTTTAATGTCTGCCTTCATGGGAGCGGTTATTTCACTTCAAACGGCATCAAACATGGATTCTCCCTGGCTGCCGCAATACACCATCGGGTACATTACACGTTCAAGTACTATTCTGGAATTCTCCCCAACAATTATTTCACTGATCCTTGCAGGAAAAGTGGGCTCTAACATTGCTTCAGAAGTGGGAACAATGCGGGTTACAGAACAAATTGACGCTTTGGAAATCATGGGTGTAAACTCGTTGAATTACCTCATTTTACCAAAAATCATTGCAGCAATGATCTTCTTCCCGGTATTGATTATTTTCTCTATCGGTTTAAGTTTAGTTGGTGGCTGGCTGGCATTAACACTTTCCAGTCTTGCTTCTACAGAAACATACATTTACGGGATCAGGTCTTTTTACACCAACACTGAAGTTGTTTACGCCCTTACCAAATCAGTTGTATTTGCATTTCTGATCACTTCCATATCTTCCTTTTACGGTTATTACACGAAAGGTGGAGCACTGGATGTTGGTCGTTCTTCAACACAATCAGTGGTTAGTGCAAGTATCAGCATCCTGATAGCCAACTTCTTCCTGACTCAAATGATTCTATTGTAATGATCGAAGTAAAACACGTCAATAAGCAATTTGGTGACAATCACGTCCTCAAGGATGTTTCTACTGTTTTCGAAACCGGAAAAGTGAACCTGATCATTGGTCAATCAGGACAGGGAAAATCGGTTTTGGCAAAATGCGTTGTTGGTTTACATGAAGTAGACAGCGGCGAAGTTTTGTATGACGGAAGGAATTTTTGTACCATGGACCGCTTGGAACGAAAAGCTATTCGCCAGGAAATCGGAATGCTCTTTCAGGGTTCTGCCCTATTCGACTCGTTGACTGTGGAAGAAAACGTCATGTTTCCATTATCGATGTTTACCAAAATGTCGAAAAAGGAAATGCTTGATCGTGCAAATGTCTGTTTAGACCGTGTAAACCTGGTTGGAAGAAACAAACTTTTCCCGGCTGAATGCAGCGGCGGTATGCAGAAACGAATTGCAATTGCGCGCGCTATTTCAATGAATCCGAAATACTTATTCTGTGATGAACCAAACTCAGGCTTAGACCCCAAAACATCTATTGTAATCGATAGTTTGATTCGCGAAATCACTTACGAGTTCAACATGACTACCGTTGTTATTACACATGATATGAACTCGGTTATTGAAATCGGTGACAGCGTTGTATTTATCAACGAGGGACAGAATTGGTGGCAGGGAAATCGACAATCGATCATTACAACGGATAATCCGGAAATCAATGATTTCGTTTACGCTTCAGACTTCATGAAGAAGATCAAGGAGAACATGAAAAGCGCACTCTAATGGAGAATTGATAATGTAAAATTGAAAAGAAACAGAGCTCCTGGATAAAAACGACAAACCAACCTTTTCAATACTCTTCCGATAGCTATCGGGATTACATTTTCAATCAGTTAGTAATAAATTTTCATCAAAACGGGAAGTTTTTCCTTCTTAATGTAATCATCAACTGTATTGAAGAAATTCGGCGAAACCATTGGACAGCCCAAGCTATTCATAATTGGATCTTCCTGCTCGTCATCCGGAACATAATCATAGGAATGGAAAACAACAGCCCGCGCAAACGCTTTGTTATTGGAACTTTCCAACCCATGTAAACGATAAGACCTTCCGAACGATCCGACGTAAGGAACACCAAACTTGTAAATTCCGAGAGAAGTCATGTACGAATTAGGCGTGTTGCTAAAAATCATACTGTCGGCTATACCTGTTTCTGAGCCTGAGCCATGCGCTACAACACCGCGTGCAACAATGCTGTCTTTCTTCAAATCCACCACAAACAGGCGATAATGTTGCGACGGAATCCGCATATCAATCAGAATACAGTAGCCGGAAGAATACTTCCCCTTGTTCTTTGTGATATAACTTTCTACGGCTTTCAATTGCAGGGGAAACTCGTTCACCATTCTTATTGAATCGGCATTGGGAACTGCAATTTTATTGGTGTCTGCAGGAATATGATTCTTCGCACTGCCGGCACTGCAACTTATGGCGAGCAGGAAACAAACGATTAATCCGCCAATTTTAAAGGTATTAGTCATTTATCAGGTTTTGTATTGATCTCAAATATAAATCGAAAATCCAAATTTCTGGTTTTGTTACATTCATTCACGTATCTTTATTTAAAAATAAATCAGATGGTTAGAAACATTGTAGCAATAATAATCGGTGCCGTAATTGGCGGAGTATTAATTGCAGCCGGAACTTTTGCAATTACAATGGCATTTCCCTATGCTGAAATTCCGACAACTCCCCAGGAAACCAAAGTTTTCATGGAAAATGCTCCCACGATCAATAAAATATTCATTGTGTTTAACTGGGCATTATGCGGGTTCATAGCGGCATCTGCAACAACCCTCATGCAGGGCAGAAATGATTACCGGCCAATGCTGGCAACTGTAGGAATTCTTCAGTTATTGACCTATATGAATATGCTGATGCTTCCCGGACATCCGGTCTGGATGTGGGTTTGTGTTACTTTTATGTATGCTACTGTAGGTTTCATTAGTTATGGTCTTTTAAAAAAGAAAAAAAATGGCGAAGGCAGCTAACTTCAACGAATACATTGCAAACTCAGCACCTTTTGCGCGGGAGATCCTGACCGAGCTTCGAACCCAGGTAAACAATTATTGCCCTGAATGCAAAGAAGAAATGAAATGGAGCTTTCCGAATTTCACATACAAAGGATCTATTCTGTGCAGCATGGCCGCGTTTAAGCAGCATTGTTCCTTCGGGTTTTGGTTAGAAAGTGTTATGACCGATAATCATGAGGTCTTTAAACGCAATGAGGGCGGAATGGGAAGTTTGGGAAAACTTCAAAGCAAAAACGATCTGCCTTCTTCTGATATTATGGGATCTTACATTCTTCAGGCTATGTCGCTTGTTGATGCAGGAGTAAAATTAAAGAAAGCTCCGACTGCGGAAGAAAAGAAAAAACTGGAGATTCCGCAAATTTTGACTGAAGCTCTGAAAAAAGATAAAACTGCCGGCGAAACATTCGAAGGAATGAGCTATTCTCACAAAAAGGAATATGCTGAATGGATCACTGGAGCTAAAACTGAAGATACCGCTTTGCGAAGGCTGGAAACCACTCTTTCGAATCTCCGTGAAGGAAAATCAAAAGAGTGGAAGTATCAGAAATAAGAAGTTCATATATAACACGGAGAAAAACAATTGGTTACATGTAACTTTCTGAATATTTTATAGTCTTAATGAAAATGGTATTATTGTTGTTACACGCTTAAAAAAAATACCCCATGAAAAAATTATACTTTATCCTGTTTTTTTTGCCACTGTTTGGTTTCAGCCAAAATCAATGGCAAATTGGTTTTTATGCCGGAAGTTATTCCCCTTTTAAAAGCCAGATGCCCAAAATGAGTACAGCATATGGTACAGGTTTTCATTTCGGATACAAACCTTCTGCTTTTTTACCCTTCACTTTCGACTGGTCGAGTACATTCGGAACCTATTACTACGGTACACAGCAAGAAACATACATCTTTGATGAATTTTCATCTACAACAACCAATGTGACGTATACAAGTAAAATGCGCACTCATTTGCTTGGCGCACGGGTAAATCTTACGAATGATTACGCAGCTGTTAAACCATACATCAAACCGCAAATTGGCTGGTCTACCATGAAATCAAAAATTGTGATAGCCGACCCGAATGATGTTGACGACTGCCAGCCATTAGACAGAGAAACGAACAATGTTTTCCGCGGTCCCGTTTACGGAGGTGAAGCCGGAATTGAAATTGATATGGAACGCATGTTTAAAAAAGTTTCTGAACCAAACAAACATTACCTCTTCGTTTCTGCTTCATACCTGCGCGGATTCAATAAATTTGAATACATCAATCAAAAATACATGACAAGTCATGATCACAGCGCCATGCCTGCCGGGTCTAACGATATGGGAACCGATGACGGACGCGACGTTACAACAACATTTATCAACGTAACGACAAACGAAATTCACGATCATAAAATTGCCGAACTCTACAGAACTCCATTCGAAATGTGGGGAATTAAGATCGGATATGTAGTTTATTTCTAAGTCTTCGCGCTTAACCGAATAATAACCACGTTTCACCGAAATGTGGTTTTTTTGTGCTTTCTTGTAACGTAGCTTTGCTCTATAAATAATTCGTCATGGAAGAAAACACCCCAAACAACGACTTCGAACAACATATTTTGAAATGGCATAAAGGTGAGAAAAGAGGAAGAATTGCAGCCGGAATTCTGGTTGTGATCTTCGGTACTCTTTTTCTTTTGAAACGCTTAAAATTCGACATTCCTGATTTTTGGTTCCATTGGCCAATGATCTTAATCGCCGTTGGAATTGTTGCCCTTATCCGAAATAAATTCAAAAAACTACACGGTTATGTTCTCATCATTATTGGTAAGCTTTTCTTACTTGCAAGCTGGTACCCGGATCATATAAATAAAGAAATCATTCTCCCAATAGTAGTTATCCTACTTGGTATTTCGATCATTTTCAAAAAACGGAATCATCACCGCCACAGAAGAGGAAAATTCTCACGGGAAGACTGGAAACGCCTCCACGACACAGAATTATACGGAAATCCGAGCAATGAAGACTACCTTGATTCAGTAAATTTCTTCGGCGGGTTAAAAAAAAATATCACCAGTCAAAATTTTAAAGGTGCCGACCTGGTAACAATTTGTGGCGGTACGGATGTAAATCTTACTAACGCCAGTTTCGAGGGAAGTGTAGTCATGGATATTACCTGCGTTTTTGCCGGAACAACACTGAGCATTCCTTCCGATTGGCAATTGATCTCGGAAGTAACTACTGCGTTTGGCGGCATTGAGGATAAAAGGCCAAGTGAAGTTATTGAAAACGCTAATCCTGCTAAAAAAATCATCTTAAAAGGAACTTGTTTCTTCGGCGGAATCGAAATAAACAATTTCATGAAATAACAGATGAAATATCTTTCCACGAACATATTACAGTTTCGCTTTATTGCACTTGCTTTTTGTTTAGGGCTTGTGCAATTTGCGGTATTATGGTGGAATCATTTTCCTGATGGCGACGCCTTTTTTGATGGATTACACACTTTCTTCACTATCTCACTTTGCGGACTTGTGCTTCGTGTAATCCAATTTAATTACCACACCAAACACAGTATTACATTCTCCAAATTCGGATTAATTGCTACACTTTCTCTCATCATTCATTACTCTTCTTTGTTTCTTTTAAGAAATGTGTTGAGTAATGATTATTACCGGGAATATGTATACAATGTACAGGGTGTTCGCTATGTTTTCAATTTAATCATCCTGATTGCCGTTAGTTTATTTTGGTGGATCGCTAAAAATGCACAAACGCAGCACAAAGTACAGGAGCAAATTCTGGAACAGGAACGGGCCCTGGCGCGTGCAGAACTTGTGAATATAAACAACCAGCTCCAGCCGCATTTTCTATTCAACAGCCTAAACTCTATCAGCGCTTTGAGTATGATTGACCCGAAAGAAGCGAACAGAATGATTCATTTGCTCTCTGATTTTCTGCGCGGAACACTCCGGAAAGATTTTGAAAAACTGGTTTCATTCAAAGACGAATTGAACCAGGCAAACCTCTACCTGGAAATAGAAAAAATTCGTTTCGGGAATAGATTAAGTGTTCAAACAGACATTGATGACTCTGCAATAAATGCAACTTTGCCCGCCCTGATCATACAACCCCTGGTTGAAAACGCCCTGAAACATGGTTTGAATAATTCGGGCGATCAGGTGGACATTGAAATAGCGGCAAAATCTGACAATAAACAACTCACTATAACCATCGTAAATCCATACGAATCTGAACACATCTCACAGTTTAAAGGAACAGGATATGGAATTCAGAGTGTTCAAAAACGACTTCAATTGTTCTTCGGAAGAAACGATTGTTTAAGTATTGAACGCGCAAACAACGAGTTTAAAGTTATTTTACGAATACCACAAAAAGCATGAAAGCACTCATTATTGACGACGAACCATTAGCACGATCCGTAGTTAAATCGTACCTGAATGAATTGGGCGGATACGAAATTGTCGGAGAAGCAGGTGACGGATTTGAAGCATTGAAACTGATTCAAACTACGCAGCCCGATATTCTTTTTCTGGATGTTCAAATGCCGAAATTAAACGGCT
>CBFGMW010000023.1:0-12660 GCA_965649925.1 uncultured Fluviicola sp. | reverse complement strand
AAACCGGATATTTCAGTGATGATATCGGTTTCCAGGCTACAAATGTTATGCGTGCTGATTACGGTGGGGTTCCACAAACAGTTGCTGAAAACGGAACTGAATTCAGCATTAAACCGTTCGCCAGAGTATTTAACTACGGTTTAAATGACCAGGTAGACATGACTTTGACTGTTACTATCTCAGGAACACCATACAATGAAGTAGTGAACATTCCTACGATTCTTTCCGGTGACAGTGTTGACATCATTACTTTGCCTGTTTACGCTCCTGCTACGTGGTCGGTTGGTGCTCACACATTGACTTACACATTGGCGTACTCAACTACAGATGAGTATCCAAGTGACAATCAGTTGTCTTCAACTTTCGAAATCACAAGTGACATACTTTCTTTGGCTCGTTTAACTGACGGATTGCCAACTTCAGACGGTGGAACTAAATCTGGTGATGCAGAAGAAGAATTTACAACTTGTATCGTTTACAGAGATGCTAATGCTGATCGTCTTGGTATTGATGGAATGTACTTCTCAGCTTCAACATTGGCAACTGACGAATTAACTGGTTTTGATGTTATCGTTACTGCTTACGAGTGGAATGATGCATTTACAGATTTAGATGATCCCAACATTGCTATAACTCTTCTTAATCCGATTGCTTCAGGAACATATTCTTTCACTGGTGATTACCAGGATAGTGTTGTATATGCTCCATTCGATAACCAAGCTGTTTTGGAAAATGATCAGCGTTACTTATTCTGTGTTACAGATAATACAATGCTTATCTACATCGGATACGACAGCAAAACGAAATATGCAGCGAATGAAGAGGCAAATAATCAGCCCTTATACCCAATTTTGAGCGATGCTACATGGTACCTTGGAGGTTTTTCAGGAAGCCCGGTTCCGGCAATTGGTGTAAAAACATTCCCAGCTGAAGATCTTACAATCAATGAAAATGTATTAGAGGCTTCTGCTTTCCCTAACCCTTCTAAAGATGTGGTTACAGTTAAAATTAACGCTGAAGGTGATGCAACTTTGAAAATTACAGATTTAGCTGGTCGTCTTGTTTCAACTCAGGATGTAAAAATTAACGGTGGTCAGTTCACTACAAACGTAGCTGGAATGAACGCTGGAAATTATGTATTCACATTAGACATGAATAACGGAACTACTAGCCGTTTCAATGTTGTGGTTGCAAAATAATAGTCGGAAAGACTAAAATTTATTGGAAGAACGGCTGGGGAAACTCAGCCGTTTTTGTTTTTGCCAGAATTCCGCCTAACAATCTGCTTGCGTTTCCCGCGAATGCGCAAATTAGATGCAAGCCTACCGGCCTTGCTTAATCCCCACACTCACAACGATTATTGCCATTGAATGCATCAATTAACCGGATGCAGAAACCGCGAGTCAGGCTTTGGTAATATTAAAAAATGATCGTCAGTTGTTTCTCAAGCGATTCCGTCCTGTGTCAGCCGCTGGTGATCGAAGCATAGATTCTTGTCTGCGGTCGGTGGCTAATAAAAGATTGTCGGCTTGCCGGCAATTCTCTTTAACAGTGATTCTACGAGGATCTCTTCGGAAAATTATATTTCGATCATCTAAGTGGAAGCTCCACCACTATAACAGTTCCGTTGGCTCCGGTTTCTTCAATGGAAATGGTTCCGTTATGGCCTTCCACAATTTGTTTTACCATGGCCAAGCCCAATCCTGTTCCTGTTGTTTTCGTGGTGAAATAAGGCTCAAAGATGGTTGTTTGCTGTTCGGAAGCAATCCCGGAGCCGTTGTCTTTAATACGCACTTTAACCGTATTCTCCAAAATTTCCAGGCTCAATAAAATGCGTGCATTTGTTCCATACGGAACCGCCTGAATGCCGTTAGTGATAATATTATTGAAGACGCGGACCAACATTTCTTTATCGGCCCTGATCAAAAGCGAATTTACCGTTGGTTTTAGCTCAACTACCGATTCGCTGTTATTTTCGAATAACCCGATAACGTTCTTCAGAACTTCGATCAGATCCACTTCAGCCATGAGAGGCTGAGGAAGTTTGGCAAAATTGGAAAACGCATTGGCGATAGATGTCAGGGCATCAATCTGTTCAATAAGTGCGGCACTCACCTTTTCGATACGCTCAGCATTCCCGGGATCATCCGGATTATAAACACGCTGCAAATGCTGAACGCTTAATTTCATGGGTGTAAGCGGATTCTTAATTTCATGCGCAACTTGTTTCGCCATTTCGCGCCAGGCCACTTCACGTTCGCTTTGAGCCAATCTTGCGGCGGCCTCATCCAACTCCGTCAATTTTTTATTGTACTCCGCTACAAGTGCACCAATCTCGTCATTGCTGCTGTAATTAATGTGTTCATTATGCTGACCAAAACTTACGTTCGATACGCTGCTGCGGATCATACGCAACGGCTTGGTGATCCAGCCGCTGACAAAGACAGCACCTACGATAGATAGCACCAGAAGAAGCATAACCACATTGAGGATAGCCACAAAGAAACTTTGCAGCTGATTCTCAAATTCGCCCTGTTGTGCAAAATGCTGCACGTTGATATAACCAAGTAATTTACCTTTTGAACTGTTAAGCGGAATATAAGCTGAAAAGAAACCAAGCGTACCGATCTTCTCTTTCAGAATGGCTTCCGATTTTCCCTGGAAATTCATTGCACGAATTGCATCGGGATGCATTTCCTCACCGAGCAAACCGATATTATACAGTTTCTGACGTGAAGAAGCCACTAAAAACCCTTGCGGCTGGTAGAAATTAATATCTGTTTGATATGTTCGCGACCAGGTTATCAGCTGATCTTCCACAACCTGCCGCTTCACTCCTTTTACGAACAAGTAGCGTTTGTTGAGCGCTTCGAGGTGCAGTGATCTTAATTTCTGACGAATAATATCCTTACTGTTGTGATCGTATTGCTTCTGAATAAAGGTTCCGCTTCCGAGACTAAATCCTACAAGCGAGAGAACAACCAAACCGATCATCACCAATTGAATGCGTGTTGCAAGCGAAGACAGTTCAAATGTTCTTCCGACTGAACCCATTACGAGCAATCTGAAAATGAGGAAAAGAAAACCGTTGGCAATAACCAGGAATGAAATAGCCGTAACCGAATCCATTAAACCCGCTTTAGCTTTGCTCAGAACAAGTGCATTTTTATTTGAACTCTTGTAAATAACATACGAAAGATCATCTGTATCGACCCAGTGAATACCAATTCCTTTCCAATTAGTTAAAGAACCAATATTCCTCGGATATTCCGCTTCACCTTCATTTCGGATCAGGCGGTTGTTCAGATACTTCGCAATAGAATATTCCGACAGTGCTTTGAAAACGTTTGTTTTGTCTGAAATCAGCAAGCGTGGAAATCCGATTTCTTCCGGAATCCGTTTTGATTTCAACCCTCCGTACAAGTTAATTGTATCGGCAGAATCGGCACTGATAATCGGGATCTTGAAACAATAAACAAACTGGCTCTGATCATCCTCTACACTATAGATATCCGGATCAATTTCAGATCTTTTACCGTGAATCGAGATCAGATGTTCCAGTTCGCGCTGGGTGTAATCACCCATTTTAGTGTCCAGATCCGTCGTACGGTAGTAATAACAATCCAAATCGTATTGTTCCCAATAGTCTTTGAAAAACCGGTGTTCAAACGATTCTTTCACTTCTCTCGGGTTGGGGGCATAATCCGTATCAAAGAAGCGCTTGCAGTACGGTTCGTAAATAATCTGGCTCTTGAGATTTGTAAATTCAATTTCTGTATTGATGTCTTGCTCTATCGCAAGGTTTTTGGCATAAATCTCCCTGATTTCCCGTTCCTTTAGGGTTGACAATTCGGTTATATTGACCGTGGTTGCGGTTGAAAAGAGTAATAAAACGAAGAGAATGTAATTAAAACTCCACACACCTTTTTTCCAGCCGATAAGCCAGTATAAACTGTAAAAAACAATTAAAGGCCAGTAGATCAATCGCGCATTTTCAGGATCAATAATAATAGTCAGTAAAACCGAAACTGCCGTAATAAACAACACATATCCGAACAAAAGCCCCTGTGAGTTTTTCCATTTCAGGATAGCCTTACAGCTGAAATAACTGAGTTGAACGAACCACCAGCCGGCAACCGCGATTAATATAAGCAGCAAATAGGAATAAACATCCAATTGCAAAATGTTGGTGAGCTGCAGCGAAAGACTTGAATTCTCAATAATCTGACTAGCCAGGTAAGGCAGAAATATCACCGCACAGGGCATTAAGATCACGGCCAGCAATGCACCCTGCCATTTTCCGACAAGGTCTAAAATCATTGGCGAAACCGTAATGCCGATGAGAATAAAACTCAACGACCAGCAAATAAGCAATGCCAGGTTCGGGATCCAGTCACCAATTGCCAAAATACCGGAATCGAGCAGCGATGTTCCTTCCAGCCAATTCAGAGGTTCAAAGTACAACACGCAAAACGGCATTACGGCAAGTATTCCGCAAAGCATCCAGCGACCGATATTACCTAAATAGGAATACATGAAATAATGCCAGACGATTACAAATGCCAAAAGCACCAGGCAAAAAATCCAGACCAAAGGTGTTTCGTGCTGTTCTATATGATCATTCATACTCAATCCGACCAGGGAATTTCCATTCAAATCTTTGAGTACCGGGGCAGAAGATTCGACGTTAATATCAAAGTGCTGGTCGCCAAACGGTTCGAAGAAATTATTTTGAAGGTGTTCATTCAAATATGGATATTGATGCTGCACGCCAAAACTTACGGCAATTACAATATCATCCGACCGTTGTATAACCGTATAATACCAGCCGTTTTCGAGCTGATTCATTCCTGAAACGGGAAAATGCAGTTCGGCGAAATGATTGATCGGCAATTCATTGGAATCCCAGTAAACCAGGCTGTCGTTTTGAAAAACATGAGTAAACATGCCGTCATTTTCAGTTTGACAAAATTGATCGAACTGAACTTTCGGAACCGATTTCCATTTCGCGATCAGTTTCGAAGAATATTCATTTGTCTCGGTGATACGTTCTGAAAAAGTTTCCTGAAGAAAGGAAACATTGTGAGTGCGGGGGTTAGGTAAGGTAAATTTGATCCACAAAATTGGAATCAACACAAGAATGAAAAGATAGAAATGTTTGCGATTCCTTAGTTTAGATCCGATGTTTCCAAGCATCCCAAAATTGGTGTTAGTTCGTGCAGCAAACGTTCAAACTCCTGATCTGCCTGATGATCGTTATTAAACAAAAAGTTTGCTTCATTAACGTAAGGTAATAAGAATTTCCGGTAACAAGGCAAAACATGATTGTTCCACTGGTACATGATATCGGCATGCGAATAACCTCTGGTTTCCTGATCACGATACAAACGACGGTCGAGCTGAACATCCAGGTCTACATGCATAAAAATGGAATAATCAAGTAAATCCTTCACTTCAACATATTCAAAGAGAAAGAGTCCTTCAATGATAATCAACTCTGAAGGTTCAAGGGTAATCAAAACATTCTTATCCGGAGGTGCATTGAAATGATATTCTTTAACTTCAATTGATTTGCCTTCCTTCAGCATTTTCAAATCTTCGAAAAGGCGTATTTTATCCAATGCTCCGGGAAGATCAAAATTTACTTTTCCTGCTTCATCAACCAACTGTTCGGTAATTGGCCGGTAGTAATTGTCCATAGAAAAAACAGTTGGATTCAACTTTCCGAATTGGTCTGATATTCTTCTTAACAATGTTGTTTTACCTGAACCGCTTCCTCCACAAATTCCTATTATCATTTCTTGATGTATTCAAAAGTTACTGGTCCGGCTACAGGCAGTTGCTTTGTTGAAAAAACAAGCCATTGAGTCGGAAAAGATGCTACAAAATTAGCAGGAAATTGGTCAGTAAGCAACCTGCTCGGGTTAGTCATTGTTTGACTGACTGTTCCGGAAACAATTCCTGCCGGATTATTGAACAAATGCATGTGGCCTTCCTGCAGGGTATTTTTTACATACCAGCCAATTCCTTCGCTAAGCGGAAAGAAACCAACCGATAATTCTTTTTTAACATTGTAAGATCCTATAGCAGAAGTCCCTACTTTTTCAAACTTGTTCTCTTTCCAGACATAAGTATTCAACGTCGCAGTGGTTCCTGAAACCTCAACACCACCTACATAATAGTTTTCGTTTGCAAACAGCAAAGTTCCTTTTTCCTTCGGAGAAACTTTGTTCATCAGGGCACTTCCTCTCCTACCGAAACCAACGCGGGTTTGTTCAATGAAATTAACATCAGAACCCGAAATTTCGAAACCATTCACCAATTTTCCTTTCGGATCAAATTCCTTCACCCCCCAGCCGGAAGTTTTCCCGACATTGGTTCTTGCTGCAAAAATGATATTCTCGCCTTTCTCGCCCGCAATGTACCAGGAAACTAAATCCTCCACTTTTGAGGAGCTGCCAACATGTTCCGCAACCAAAGTCGCATAACTAAGCAGGTTGCTATGTGTGACAGTAACTGCAATAGTGCTTACTTTTTTCTCTGCTTTGTTCTCATGCCGAAACAAATAAACCAATGCCCGTTGTGTACATACAATATCTATTACTTCCAAATCAGACGGAAGATAATCTCCCAATTTCTTAATCGCCATTGTCATGTCTACCTTATTCACCTTAACAATTCCGGAAGATGTTAGTTGATGAACGAATACTTTTCCGTTTTCAGGCTGCAATTGTTCAAGGAAATAACAGTACTTGCCACCATCTTCGGAAATAAAGAAAAGTTCCTTTCCGATCGGGTTGATAGAGCTCGACCAATCCGAATTGCTTCCTTCCTTTATTCCGGTTAATTTGATTTGCTGCTGGTTCAGAGTTGGATCCCGACTCAATAAAACCGCCCCAATTCCCTTCCATTCATATATATCATAATAGGGTTGTTTCTCGGCAGGGATTGTAAAAGTTTGTGCCGTTGAAATTCCAATATTCAACGCAAATAGTGCGACTAAGAATTTTTTCATATTCGTTAAAACCGTAATTTGTGCTTCCAATGTTTTTCCGGAAACTACTTTTGAAAACATTTATGGGTTAAATTTACGTTATCTGAAAAAGTTAAACGCAAAAATTTGAACAGTATGAAACACTTTTTGTCAACAATAGCCGCTTTTTTTGTTTTTACACAGGCGGCGCTGTCACAAAATGACGTTCAGTCAATGAACATAAATGACAGTTTAACGTTGGCCTCATACGCAATGAAAAATATTGACGGCACGCAGCAAACTATACAGGGCAATAAAGGAAAGAATGGTATTGTGGTGATTTTTTCGTGCAATACCTGTCCGTTTGTAGTTGGAAGCGATAGTTTCACCGGTTGGGAAAAAAGCTATAATTCAGTTTACAAAGAAGCAAAAGCACTTGGATACAATGTAATTCTGGTAAATTCGAATGAAGCGAAACGCACCAACGACGATTCATTCGAAAAAATGCAGGAAAAAGCAAAAGCCCAGGGATATGAAATGCCTTACCTGGTTGATGAGAACTCAAAACTAGCAGATGCTCTAGGAGCAAAGACAACGCCTCATGTTTTTGTGTTCAATTCTTCGAACCATTTGGTTTATAATGGATCAATTGATAACAGTGTAGATTCAAAACGAAAAAAAGATGAACCGTATTTAGTGAACGCATTGAAGGAGCTGGCGGCAAACAAACCGGTAACAGTGAACTCAACTCCTCCAAGAGGCTGCAGTATAAAAAGGGTTGTCGCCCCGACTGATAAAAAATGAAACTCTCCAAATAAACATAAACAATGAAAAAACAACTACTTAGTATTGCATTCCTGGGATTAGCCTTCTCCGGAATGGCCCAGGTACAGCAAGCAGGAACTCCAATTTCCTGGAAGGATAAGGTTGGCATGCCAAAAGATGCCCTTGAAATGGTTCCGGTTGACAATGCCGCTGAAGAAGCTAACGAAATGAACCGAAGAGCAGCCTCTTTTCAAAAAGACATGCACTTTGGAAAAGAACTGGCTGTTAATATTGACTTTATGTCGATGGCTGAGACCAAAACTCTACCAAACGGTACTGTAGTTCGTCAGTTAAAGATCAGTTCAGCAACAGCCCAATCGTTAAGCCTTATTTTCGATTCTTTTGAATTATCCAAAAATGCACTTTTGTATTTATCCGACGGGGATAAGCAGGAATTTATTGGTGCCCATACAAGTTTAAACAACAACACAAATAAAGTACTTGGAACTGACCTTATTCACGATGATGTTCTTGTGATCGAATTGCAGGAACCGAAAGAAGAAGCAGGAACATCTTTATTACATATCGGAACAGTGGTTCACGGATTTGTTGATCTTGAAGAGATGTTGAAAGACATAGGCGATTCAGGAAGCTGCGAGTATGATGTGAACTGTCCGATTGGTACCGGTTGGGAAAACCAAAGAAATTCGGTAGCAATTATGATCAACGGCGGTGGATTTTGTACAGGCTCTTTGATCAACAATACTTCCGGAGCAATTATTCCATATTTTCTTTCTGCAAATCACTGTGGAACAACTCCCGGAAGTTGGGTTTTCCGTTTCAGATGGGAAAGAACTGCTGCCAATGCAATTTGTGCAACAGCAAATAACGGATCAAACAATGGTCCTACAACTATGAATGTAAACGGAGGTACTTTGCGCGCAAACGGTGCGAATTCCGATTTTACCCTGACAGAATTAAACACAGCACCGGATCCGGCGTGGGGAATTTACTACAACGGCTTCAACGCAACAGATATTCCGGCAACCTCAGCAGTTGGAATTCATCACCCGGCAGGAGATATCAAGAAAATTTCTTTCGAAGACCAGGCACTTATCTCTACAACTTTCGGTTCTTGTCCGCCGGACAGCCACTGGGGAGTAACCGGTTGGGATGACGGTGTAACAGAAGGAGGTTCATCAGGTTCTCCTTTATTTGATCAAAATCACAGAACAGTCGGACAATTACATGGTGGAGCATCAGTTTGTGGTGGTTCTCAATTGTCAGATGAATATGGAAAAATTTACACTTCCTGGTTAGGAGGCGGAACAAATCCTACACAATTGAAACACTGGTTAGACCCTAACAACACAGGCGCAACAATAGTTGACGGGGTAGATCCTGCAGGGCCGGGAGTTGCTCTGGATGCCGGAATGGGTGCAGTTCAGGGAGCAAGCGGAACACAATGTTCAGGAACGGTAACACCTTCTTTTACATTAGTTAATTTTGGTACAACTGTCTTAACCGCTGCAACGGTTCATTACGGATATGACGGTGATTTCAGTCAAACGTATAGCTGGAGTGGTTCATTAAACCAATACCAAAACCAGGTAATTGCTTTGCCATCTGCTACTTTAGCCGGCGGAGACCATTTATTTAACGCTTATGTGACTAATCCGAATGCAAGCACAGATGAAAACAATAATAACGATACCATTGAATCAGGTTTCACAACAATCGTAAACCCTGTTATTGTTGATCTTTCTTTAACTACAGACCGTTGGGGAAGTGAGATAACGTGGGAAGTAACGAATCTGACGGATGATTTGACATATTACACTGGTGGTCCTTACGCTGACGTTCAGGGTGGTGCAACTTACACATCTTCTTTCTGTTTATCTGACGGATGTTACCATTTCACCATTAACGATTCATACGGAGACGGAATGGCAGGAACACCTAGCGGTCATTACGAATTAATGTCAGATGGCGGTTTAGCAGGTGAATTACTTGCTGCAGATGCTGATTTCGGTTACACAAATACCATTACTTTCTGTATTGGTGAAAATGGACTGAACGAATTATCCGATCTTCAGGAATCATGGAGTATGTATCCGAACCCTGCCAGTGATGTAATTGAATTCGGATTTGTAAATGACAATCTGACAAAAGAAATTACGATTGTTACAGCACAGGGAGCAGTTGTTAGAACGGCTTCCACATCAGGAGTTTCAACAAACTTAAATATCTCTGACCTGGCTTCAGGAGTTTACTTCGTACAAATGAAAAACGCGCTTGGAACAAGCACTAAGCAGTTGATTATTAAATAGCACTTTCCGCCGCTGTGGACTCAGCGCGAGAAGGAGAAAACATAAAAGGAAAAGCCCCGTTCGTTTATTCGGATGGGGTTTCTTTTTCCCTCCTTGAGGAGGGATTAAGGTAGGTGGCATCAAATTGTTAAAAATCCACCACCCTCCTCACTCTTTCCCTTCGGTCTTCGAAAGCAGTGCTTTCTCTTCTCAAGGGAGGAAGCAAGATTCTCGTTTTGATTTCCAAAACATCTTAAAATCCTATTGTCCTAAAATCTATCTTTACGTCATGGCAAAAGTTAAAACAGCATTTTTCTGTCAAAATTGTGGATATGAAGCCCCGAAATGGCTTGGAAAATGTCCGAGCTGCGGCGAATGGAATACACTTATTGAGGAATTGGTTGAAAAGAATCAAGGAAATGTGGTGGCATTTTCTACAAGCAGCGGCCGTTCAGCGAAAGCACAACTTGTTTCCGAAATTGAACGCAGCGAGCAGCAGCGTATCTTTTTGCCCGATCCCGAAATGAACAGAGTGCTTGGCGGCGGATTAGTCCCTGGCTCATTAATCCTTTTCGGCGGCGAACCGGGAATAGGAAAATCTACTTTGCTGTTACAACTTGCCGTTCAGGCTCAATTAAAGATTCTTTATGTTTCGGGTGAAGAGAGCGAACAGCAAATTAAGATGCGTGCCGAACGCATTGGAGAGAAAAACAAACAGGTTTACCTGCTTACAGAAACGAATCTTCAAAACATCTTTAAACAGGCCGAAGAACTGAACCCTCAATTACTGATCATCGATTCCATTCAAACCTTGTTCAGCTCACAAATTGAAAGCGCCCCGGGAAGTATTTCCCAGATTCGGGAATGCACAGCTCAATTACTACGCTATTCCAAAATAACAGATGTTCCCGTGTTTTTAATCGGGCATATAACCAAAGAAGGATCGCTTGCCGGACCAAAGGTTCTGGAACACATGGTAGATTGTGTATTGCAGTTTGAAGGCGACCAGCATTATATGTACCGCTTACTTCGCGGAGTAAAAAACAGGTTCGGAAGCACCAATGAATTGGGGATTTATGAAATGCAGGGAACAGGCCTGCGCCCGGTTGAAAATCCTTCGGAAATACTTATTTCATCAGCCGATTCCGGATTGTCGGGCTCAGCAATTGCTGCTACCCTGGAGGGAATACGACCATTATTAATAGAAGTTCAGGCGCTGGTAAGCACAGCCGCTTATGGAACTCCGCAGCGTTCATCAACCGGTTTTGATCTGAGAAGATTAAATATGTTGCTTGCTGTGATGGAAAAACGTTGTGGATTCAGACTTGGGACAAAAGATGTTTTCCTGAACATTGCCGGTGGAATTCGCGTGGATGATCCGGCCATTGACATGGCAGTTGTTGCAGCCGTACTTTCTTCCAATACCGATATTGCAATTGCAAGAACCGTTTGCTGCTCTGCCGAAATCGGACTATCAGGAGAGATCCGCCCGGTTAACCGTATTGAGCAGCGGATTCGTGAAGCGGAAAAACTGGGATTCGATAAAATTGTCATATCCCAGCACAACAAGGGTATTAACCAAAAAGATTTTAAAATCCAATTAGTTCAGATTTCACGCATCGATCAACTGGTAAAAGAGCTCTTTGCCTGATAAGTATCCGCAGATTCGCGTTGATTAATCATCAAATGCATCCATCCGTTCAATTTTGCACGTATAAAGGCTTCTAATTCATACATTTGCTTTCTATTCTGTTTTCGGTTAAACTACTTAAACTATGAAATCATTATCCCGAATCCTGTTCGCAGGAATTCTTTTGTTCATTGCGAACCAATCTTACGCACAAATTGCGTGGAACGAAATACCTGCTATTCCGTTGAATCCGGCTGCCGGAGAAACGAGTCCGCAAAGTTATGATGTAATGATAGCCGATGATGGAAGAATCTACGCCAGTTACATTTTCAATAACGGTACAAATTACCAGATCTATTTTCAGGAGTATGTTCCCGGAATAGGCTGGACAATTCTATACAATGATTTCGTTTACAGTGGTTTTGAAGCAATCCATTCTTTCAAACAAGGTGGTAACATCTTTGTTTTAGTGAAAAGAGATGATGCCGTTTCAACACCTCAAATGCGTTTGTATCAGATTTCTTCCGGCTCGGTATCAATAGTTACAGATATCAATTTTTCTGATATTCCGGATGGGGCCGATTATCGTGCAGTGATGTCAGAAACCGGCAGTTTCATTTATATGCTTCACAAAAACATTTCGAATTCCATATTAAAATTAACGCAATTCAATATTGCCGGAACCACCACTATGGCCTTAATGGTCCCAACGGGCGCTTCAACCACATATAATTACGATTTGGTTGAGCATCAGGATACTGTTTATATTGGTTTAACCCGAGCCGAGAGTTCATTGCATTATACTTATTTGCACAAGGCTCCGCTTACAATGGCGGGAATTGTTCCTCATCACCCGGGAAATACAGACGGACAACTTGGGGGAGTATCAGGAGCTGTTGCCTTGCAGGGGATAGCCATGAGCAAGGATTTTGCAAATCACACCATTAATATTTTGACACGAGAGGATAACGGTCCTTTCCAAT
>CBFGMW010000022.1:0-12766 GCA_965649925.1 uncultured Fluviicola sp. | reverse complement strand
GATCGAGCAGTTCGCTATTTGAAGAGCTATGATAATCCATAGCCTGAAACATGGCTATTCCAGCTTCCAGGGAAAACCCGGCATTTTTAGTGTAAATAGCTCCCAAACTATCTGCTTCGAATTCATGTTTTTGCGAAGTAGCTTTCGATTCCAGGATACGCGGGATCATTACTTTGTTTAAAGCAGTAACCTGTCCATAGTCCTGGTGAACAGCAGCCTTCAATTCATCGTTTAGTTCTTCATCTGTTTCAAGGAGCACGGTTGCAGTAATAGCTTGTTCAACATGACCCAAAAAGTTATGGGCAAGTTCATGCGCCAGCACCAGCGCAATCTCAGATTCACTTTTCAGATCAATTAAAATTCCCACATGAAAGAAAACCACATCATCGCCCATCGTAAAGGCATTGAAGCTGTTAGTGCGGTATAAAACCAGTTTTGAGGTTTGAGAAATACCCGGATTATTCTCAATGATCTTTCTGAATATCCGGTTTACGTAGGCATAAACAGGTCCGTCTATAATCAGAACGTCTTCTTTCAGCAAAGCAATTTCAGACTTCACTTTTTCTAAATGATGTTCTTTGTAAAGATCTTCCTGCTTCCTGGTAAACTCTGGGTGAATAGGTAAATCCGAAGACGAAATAGTAACATATTCAACCAAAGACTCAACGGTTTCAACCTGCTGGGAAAACGCAATTGGACAGAATAAAAGAAACAGAATGATTTGACTTAGATGGTTCCGCATTGGATTAGTTAACACTCAAAAATAAAGAAAAAGGTTAGAAACGCTGCATTTTAACATTCACCATTTCCAGGTTAAAACAAAAACAGAAGGTTAACTGGCTGATTATCTATTCCGTAAAACATTTGAAAAGAAATAAAAACAACTAAGTGTTCCGTTAAAAATTGCAGGAAAAACACGAGAAGAACATGCATAATACCCGTAATCGGCCAATAGTTTTTTACGCCCGAAGCAGATGGATTTGTCATGAGAACAATTATCAATATAGGAATCCTATTGCTCAACCACTGTATAGTTAATGCACAAATTCTCCCTATCTTCGCCTTTACAATTCCAATACAACAAAAAATGAGCACCAATACCCCTTTGTATCTCTACAACAGCCTTTCCGGTCAAAAAGAACTTTTCAAGCCGATTATTGACGGTAAAGTTGGGATGTACGTGTGTGGTCCGACACTTTACAGCGAGCCTCACATGGGAAATATGCGTACGTTCATTAATTTCGATTTGATCTACCGCTACTTGCTGAAGGCTGGTTTTGAAGTAAAATATATTCGGAACATTACCGATGCCGGACACATTACGAACTCGGCCGGTGAAGCTGTGGATTCAATTGGAAAGGCGGCCCGGGTTGAGCAGGTTCAGTCGCTGGAGATTGTCTACAAATACAATGTGAAATTCCAGGAATTGCAGCGCATTTACAATCTGCTTCCTCCATCTATCGAACCAACGGCAACTGCACATATCCAGGAACAAATTGAGGTAATCGAGAAAATAATTGAAAACGGGTTTGCTTACGAAGCAAACGGTTCGGTCTATTTTGATGTTCGTGCTTACGGCGAAAAATTCAATTATGGTATTCTGAGTGGTCGTAAAGTTGATGAATTGGCTGAAGAAACACGTGAGTTGAATGCCCAGGAAGAAAAACGCTTCTTTGCCGACTTCGCGCTTTGGAAAAAAGCAAATCCGGATGACATGCAAATCTGGCGTTCGCCATGGGGAGACGGAAATCCGGGATGGCATATTGAATGTACAGCAATGAGTACCAAATACCTGGGCGACCAGTTCGATATTCACGGTGGCGGAATGGACCTTAAATTCCCTCATCATGAAGACGAAATTGCACAAAGCTGTGGGTCAGTTGGCTGCAATCCGGCAAATTACTGGATGCACGCAAACATGCTGAACGTGAACGGGCAAAAAATGTCGAAATCATTAGGGAATTACTTCCTGCCAAAAGAAATTGTAGAAGGTACAACAGATGTTTTCGATAAACCGTTTGCTCCGAATGTGATTCGTTTCTGCATGATGCAGGCACATTACCGAAGTACACTTGATTTTACGCCCGATTCATTAATTGCTGCAGAAAAAGGGTTTTCACGCCTGATGGAAGCTTTAAGCAAATTGGGAAGTTTGCCAACAAGCAGCACATCTTCTTCGAATGTCCAGGATCTGGTTGCATCGTTCTACACGGCAATGAACGACG
The DNA here is from genome assembly GCA_965649925.1 of uncultured Fluviicola sp. Taxonomy (GTDB): domain Bacteria; phylum Bacteroidota; class Bacteroidia; order Flavobacteriales_D; family Crocinitomicaceae; genus Fluviicola. The sequence continues at coordinate 10,541 of CBFGMW010000022.1, read as the reverse complement.
ATTTCAATGCACCGGTTTTGATCGCAAACTTATTTGAAGCAGTAAAATACATTAACACAATTATCGACGGTTCAGCAACAATTACAGCCGACGATTTGAAACTATTAAAAACCGAAATGACGGCATTCGTGCTGGATGTTTTGGGTTTAACAGTAGAAGAAGAAAACAAATCGGAAGTTTTAGATGCTGCCATGAACCTGGTAATGGAACTACGTCTTCAGGCAAGAGAAAATAAAGACTGGTCAACTTCAGATAAAATCAGGGACCGTTTGGCTGAAGCCGGAATTGTTGTGAAAGACGGGAAAAACGGAACAAGCTGGAATGTGAAATAGAAGACACAACAAAAAATATAATTTGAATAATTAGGATTATCATACTTCTCTCCAACGCTGTCGGAGAAGAGTGGCTGAGCAAATTTGGTTTACCACATGCTAAGTTCGGAAATCCTCCCCCTTAATCCCCCTCCAAAGGGGGAGATTGATCAAAACATGAACGAAACATTCGGAAAAGAATATAAATTATGCAGCAGAAAAATCATCGAAAGTTTGTTTTCGGATGGGAAGCAGCTGCGTGCTTATCCGTTTACAGTTTACATCAAAGAATTACCTAATGATAAGCAGGTTCCGTTCCAATTAGTCTTCTCTGCACCCAAACGAATTTTCAAACGCGCACATGATCGTAACTACGTGAAACGCATTATGAAAGAGACTTTTCGCAAAAAGAAGTTAATTTTGGAAGACTACTTGCAAAAGGAGCAGAAACAAATTGCTTTATTTGTAATATATACGCAGAAAGAACTTCCTTCCTACGCGGAAACTTTGGTTCAGATAGAAAAATTGATGCACAAAATAAACGTCTTTTTAGCAGATGAAAAATAAATTGAATTTCCTTAAATCACTTTCCTTAGTTCTTCTTCTAAGCGTTTCAGGTGGAATTAAAGTCAACGCTCAAAGCAATGGTTTCGAGGTGTTGAAGTCAATGGAATTAATGGATCTCATCTTCCAGCAATTGGAAACGAGCTACGTTGACGATATACAGCCCGGTGAAATGACCAAAACCGGCATTGACGCCATGCTAAAGCAACTGGACCCATACACGGTTTACTATCACGAAGCCAATATTGAAGATTACCGCCTGATGACTACAGGTCAATACGGCGGAGTTGGTGCATTGATCCGCAAAATTGGAGAAGCAACTTATTTCGCAGAACCGTATGAAGGAAATCCGGCGCAGGTTGCAGGTATAAAAGCCGGTGACAAGATTTTGGCTATAGACGGGAAAACAATGGTCGGGATTCCATCAGATGATGTTTCTTCTTCGTTGAAAGGACCAAAAGGTTCAACCATTGAGGTAAAAGTTGATCGTCAGGGAAAAGAAATGACGTTCAAAATCACTCGTGATGAAATCAAACTTCCGGATGTTCCTTATTTTGGAATGCTTGAACCGGGAATCGGTTATATCAAACTCAACGGATTTACGCAAACTGCTTCTTCAGATGTTCGTTCTGCTATGGAAAAATTAAAAGCCGACGGAGCAACCTCCATGGTTCTCGATCTTCGCGGAAATGGCGGTGGTTTATTGGTTGAAGCCATTAAGATTGTAAACCTGTTCGTGAAAAAAGGTCAAACGGTTGTAACAACCAAAGGACGGATTCCTGAGGAGAATAAAGTTTATCAAACACCAGGTGAACCGTTAGATCTTAAAATCCCGTTAGCAGTTCTGGTAGATGGAGGATCTGCTTCCGCTTCTGAAATTGTAGCCGGAAGTTTACAGGATTTAGACAGAGCAGTGGTAATTGGAACCAACTCATACGGAAAAGGGTTAGTACAGCGCACTTATGATTTGAAATACGGGTCTAAGATCAAAGTAACTATTTCAAAGTACTATACGCCGTCAGGACGTTGTGTGCAGCGTTTGGAATATTACGACAAAGAAGCCGGTGAAAGACCAAAAGCAATTGCCGATTCATTATTAAAGGTCTTTACTACTGCAAATGGCAGAAAAGTGATCGACGGAAGAGGAATTGAGCCTGACATTGATATCGAAAAGCCCGATTTTAGCCGCTTGTTAGCACAATTAGTGAGTAACAATATCGTCTTTAATTTTGCAACAGATTACTACGTAAAACACGACAAAATCGGTGATGCCGCAACCTTCAAACTAACACCGGAAGAATACGAAGAGTTCAAGAAGTATGCTCTTACACAAACCTTCACTTATAATACTGCATCAGAAGAGCAGTTGGAAAAAATGAAGAAAATAGCCGAAGATGAAGGTTATTACGAAGATGTGAAAACAGAGTACGATTTGTTGCTGGCAAAAGTAACTCCGTCAAAAGAACGCGATCTGGAGAAGTTTAAAGAAGAGATTAATTATTACGTTTCAAACGAAATTGTTTCGCGTTACTATTATCAAAAAGGGCGTTCACAACAAGCCTTTCAGGATGATTTGGACGTGCAGAAAGCTTTAGAGGTTTTAAAAAATCAAAAAGAGTACAATACTATTCTTGGAAATTAATCGTTAAAACCTGTGGACTACTCCACAACTTATGCTCGATAGACTTACCGGAAAATCCGTACATGCTTATATCCAGTTTATTGGGTGCTTAGGAATTGCTGCCGGTTTACCATGGAGCAAAGTTCCACTTTCTTTATCAGTTGTTCTGTTAGCCCTCAATTTCCTTTTACGCGGCGATTTCGGTGATGTATTTGCAAATCTCAAACACAAAAAAGCATTCTTATTCTTCATCGGTTTTTTTGCTCTGGAACTTATTTCAATTCTTTGGTCAGAAAACAAAGCACAGGCATTAGCAGATCTGGGTGTTCGGGCTCCATTCTATTCCCTCCCAATTTTGCTGATTGCAAAACCGCTAGCCAGCAGGAAGCATATTCATTGGATCATTCTAATCTTTATCCTGGCAAGTTTCATTACCTCTTTTATCAATATCGGATACTACCTGCATTGGTGGGGAAGTAAGGTTTATAATGATTTCAGGGGATTATCACTTTTCACCTCACACGTTCGTTATTCGTTGCTGATTGCGATGGCTGCCATTTTATGTCTGGTTTGGTTTATTAATAAATTACCTTATCGGGCATTTGCTCTCCCTTTGCTGGGATGGTTTTTATTCTACACTTACTTTGCCCAGATAATTTCCGGATATCTTGCAGTCGGTGCGTGCATCATTGTTATATCGCTTCTTTACATTTACTCAATCAAAAAGCGTATTGTTCGCCTAGGAATTGGTGCCGGAATTCTTGGAATTATGATCTTCTTCGCGGTTTGGGTGGATCAAATGATACAGCCTGCGCCGCACAAAATCGAAATAAAAGATCTCCCGACACATACCATAAATGGAACTGAGTATTGCCGGATTGTTGCAGATATGTGGGAAAACGGCTACCCTATTTATGGCTGGTATGCTCCGCAGGAACTTCGTGTTGAATGGAATAAAATCAGTTCAATAGATTACGACCTGGGAAGAACTCCAACCGGTGATCACTTGAACAACACCTTGATCCGATATATGACTTCGAAAGGACTCCCAAAGGATTCCCTGGGATTAAGTAAAATGACTCCGGCAGACATTCAAAACGTTGAAAAAGGCATTAATTCAGCTCTCGTACTGGAAGGAGGAATAAAATCGAGACTTTATACCATTCGCTATCAACTCGAATATAATTCAAATCCAAACGGACATTCCCTGTTGGAAAGATTAGAATATTGGAGGGCAGCAATTCATTTGGCAAAGAAAAACTGGCTTTTTGGAGTTGGAACCGGCGATGTACAAGACCAATTCAACAATTATTACGAAACATCCGATTCCAAACTCATTCCCGAAAACCGTCATCGTGCTCACAATATGTACCTCACCGTTATTATAAGCTCCGGAATATTCAGTTTTCTGTTATTCATGTGGTGGTGGATCGCACAAATAAGAGACGCGTGGCGCTTAAAAGGTTTAGCCTGGCTTTGTTTTATCGCAATAGCTATGAGTTCCTTCTTAATAGAAGATACGCTTGAAACTCAATTGGGCGGAATGTTCGTTTCGTTTTTCTTCGGCTTGTTTATGGCGCATCCTCAGTGGTTTAATCGAATACAAAATTTAAACGGTAAAATCTAAAAAAAGAATTTTGTCACTTTTCATCTCTCTCTCATTTCCTCTTTCCGGTTTTTGGTAACAAAATCCGACATTTAACGTACCCTTAGCATTAGAACCGCAAGGCACTGCGCTTAAAAACGTACCTTTGCAAAAAATTCGACGATGCGTTTTGAATTAACCAAAGAATTTCTGGAGGAAATTCGTCATGCTATTGACGAAAATGATGTTCTGTGGATCAAAGAGCACGTTGTTGATCTTCACTTTGCTGATATTGCGGAGATCATGGATGAATTATCAAGTGAACAGGCAAAATTCATCTATTTCATTCTCGACGAAGAGCACCAGGCCGATGAATTAATGGGGCTGGAGGAAGAAGTGCGGGACCGATTTTTGGCTTCACTTTCTTCCAAAGCACTTGCCGAACAATTAGAGAATCTGGATTCCGATGATGCCGCGGATATCCTGATGGAACTTCCGAATGAACGTATTCAGGAGGTTATTTCACAGATGGAAGACGACGATGCCGCTGAGGACATTGTGGATCTCCTGAACTACGACGAAGATACTGCCGGAGGTTTAATGCAGAAAGAGTTTATTCAGACAAAACTGGATTGGCCTGTAAACAGAGCACTGGTAGAATTGCGCCGTCAGGCAGAAGACGTTGAACAAGTTTACACCATTTATGTTGTTGACGACCTGATGAAACTAGTCGGTGTTCTTTCCTTGAAACGGCTACTTTTTGCAAGTCCGAAAACACCAATTCGCGATTTGTATCAGGCTAAAAACCTCATCTACGTTAAAACCAGCGATACTTCAGAAATGGTTGTAAAAGTAATGCAGAAATACGACCTGGTTTCCGTTCCGGTTGTTGATTTACAGAACAAACTGGTTGGCCGCATTACGATAGATGACGTAGTAGATATCATCAAGGAAGAAGCCGAAAAAGATTTCCAGCTCGCTTCCGGTATCTCTGAAAAAGTAGAATCAAACTCCAGTGTCTGGCGCGTTTCCAGGGCACGTCTCCCCTGGTTGATTATAGGAATGGTGGGCGGTTTATTCAGTGCACTGGTTATTTCCAAATTCGAAGGAAACATTCAAACTATTCCTGCTCTTGCCTTTTTTATTCCGCTGATTACCGCGATGGGTGGAAATGTCGGAGTGCAGTCATCAGCTATCGTTGTACAATCTCTTGCCCGGGGTGATGATCCGTTCGACAGTATTCTAAGTAAAGTTGGGAAAGAAGCATTAGTGGGAATCGTTAACGGCATGCTTTGTTCTGTTTTGATCTTTGCAGTAGCGTCTTTTTCAGGTCATTTGGAACTCGCCACAGTTGTAAGTATTTCTCTTTTCACTGTTATCATTTTCGCAGCTATTTTCGGAACGCTGATTCCCCTGGTATTAAATCGCTACAAAATAGATCCGGCATTGGCTACCGGTCCTTTCGTTACAACCCTGAATGACGTTTTGGGCCTTTTCATCTACTTTACCATCGGATTGCTCATTCTGCTTTAGTTTGCTAACCAAATGTGTTTAACGTGAGTGTTTTGAGTTCTCTTTGAACTAATTCCATCTGCTTGAACTATTGTTTTTCGTTAGCCAGCTCTAAACCACCAAAAGCCAAAATTTCATAACGTTTCGCCTATTTATCACTACCGTCTACCGATTAATTATTTCCGGAAACGCCTGTCTACAGTACTTTCGACAAATCAAAGCAAGTTAGTTCGTTTGGTTCTGTGTTTGCAGAACTAAAAGAACTTTGTACTTTTGCAGCGTAAAAAAGAATTAATATGTCAGAAATCATCACGTCATCACAACGCGAACTGGTTGAACAAATCGGGGTAATGCATGAGCAGCATGGTTTGCCAAGAGCAGAATCGCGTGTTATTTCACTTTTGCTGGTGAGCGATAGACTGGAGCTTACCTTTGATGAAATACGCGATACGCTGCAACTGAGTAAGAGCGCGGTAAGTAACGCCATCAATTCCTTGTTAAACGCCCAGCGAATTACTTACGTGACCAAACCCGGAGACAGAAAACGCTATTTCACCAACAACATCCGCAATTGGGAAAAAGACCTTTCATCCGGAATGAACAAAATGCTCGATATTATCACCATCATGCGCGAAGTGCTCAAACAACGCACCAGCGAAACACCCGAATTCAATGAAGCAATTCACCGCTTTATCGAATTCATAGAATATATGAACCGGGAAATGCCTTTGCTGCTTGAACGCTGGCAAGCGGCAAATCCCCCAAAACAAACGAATTAATTGTAATTGTTATGAGAATTAAAAACACAAGACTTCGCAGCCTGTTGTTTCCAACTTTCTTGTTCTTCCTGGCACAAAACGCAGCGGCCCAGGGAGGTTCTCCGCTTACCTTACAGCAGTGTATTGAGTATGGACTTACTCACAACCCTTCTATAATGAAAGCCGGTCTCGAAACAGAAAAGTCGGATTACAAACTAACCGAAGCACGTTCAGCGTATCTTCCTCAGGTAAGCGGAAGTGTTCAGCTTATCGACAACCTGAAATTGCAAACGATGGTTTTACCCGGAGAATTTGTCGGGCAACCCGGAACTACGGTTCCTGTTCAGTTCGGAACGCTCTACAACCTGACAGGAGCGATAGATGCCTCACAAAAGATCTATGATCAAAGTTCCATTGAAGCAGTTAGAATTGCGAAACAAAACGCACAGCTTTCCGAATTAAACACTCAAAAGACAAAAGAACAGTTAACCTATGATTTGGCAAATGCATACTATTCCGCTCAGATTACTCTAACCCAGCAGAACCTGATCCAGGCAAATCTTTCAAAAGTAGACACGCTGCTGCAGGTAACTATGGTTCAATTCGAAAATGGTTTCGTTAAGAAGTTAGACGTTAATCGCTTACAGGTAAACAAAACCAATCTTCAAACCGAGCTGGCAAACAGTAAAAGCAATTATGAACAGCAACTCATGCTTTTAAAATATTATATGGGAATGCCGTTGGAAGAAACTATTTCACTTCCCGAAATTTCTGCTACCGAAAAAATAGAGACAAAACTCCTTGGGGTAGACAATATCAGCAGTACAGATGTTCAGATTTTGCAAACACAGCAAGCATTGTACAACATGAATATCCGACAAATTCAGGCAGGATATATTCCAACACTTTCAGTTGCTTTTCACGGAGCTGCGCAATTTCAGCAAGACGATCTGCGCATTTTCGCAAAAGATGCTAGCTGGTATCCAACTTCTTACCTGGCTTTCAATTTGAACATTCCAATTTTTGACGGAATGAGCAAAACTTCGCGTATCAGCCAGATGCGTGTGCAGTTGAAACAAAACGAACTGGATCAGCAGTACCTCAATCAAAGCATCAATATGCAGGTTGCCAATGCTCAAAATAAGCTGACAGTTAATTTATCAGCCCTGGAAACTCAACAACGAAATATCGAGCTTGCGAACGAAGTATATGAAACAACGCGTGTTCAATATTCAAACGGAACCATTGCACTTACAGAAATGGTAAATGCAGAAAATGAATTACGCGTTTCACAAACAAACTACTTAACGGCACTCGTTCAGGCTCGCTTAGCTGAATTGGAATTAATTAAAGCAACAGGAAATTACAACTCTATTAAATAAAATTATGGAAAAGAAAAGAGGCATTTTTAGAAGAATCATATTACCGGTTTTACTGGTATTGGTAGTGATAGTAGTAATTGTTGCAAAACTAGGCAGCAACAAAGAGAAAATGGAGGCAAATGCTTCTATCTCAAACAAGAAAGCTACCGTTTTCCCGGTAACGATCATCTATCCGAAAAACGATACGATTTCACAGGATTTTGAAATGAACGGAAGTTTCATTGCAGATCATGATCTAAATTTTGTGTCCGAAATTTCGGGTCGAATTAAATCACTTAAGATTGAAAATGGTGATTATGTAACCGCTGGTAAAGTCATTGCAACAATAGACAATGAGCAAACGGCAATTGAATTGAGCCTGGCTCTTGCAAGTCAGGATAAAGCGCAAACAGATTTAAACAAGTACGAAGCAATGCTTGCCGGAAATGCAGCAAGTAAGCAGCAGGTGGAAGACGCTAAAATGAATCTTCGTTCTGCAAAATCAAAAGTAGACGGGTTACGGCGTCAAATGCGCTTGTCAACGCTTGTTGCGCCAATTTCAGGTGTAATTGCAGATTTGAAGGTAGATAAAGGAAGTTTCCTCTCACCGGGAACACCAATAGCCCAGATCGTCGATATCAAATCCTTAAAAATGAGCGTGAATTTGCTGGACAACCAGGTTGTGAAATTAAAAAACGATCAGGTTGTCACTATTATTCCTGACTTGTACAACAATACTGAGATTATGGGGAAAGTTTCTTCCATTGCTCCAAAAGCCGACAATTCACGTCGTTATGCAACAGAAATTAAGTTTGTAAATCCATCAAAAACTCCGCTTAAATCCGGAATGACAGGAAAAGTACAATTCCGTTTAGGAGGAAGTAAACAAGCAATGACTATTCCACTTAAATGTTTGGTTGGAAGTATCCAGAATCCAAAAGTTTATGTGATCGTCGGAAACAAGGCCAAACTGGTTTCAATAAAAGTAGGAAGTATTTCTGAAGACAAGCTCGAAATCATTTCCGGCCTAAGCACTTCAAACCAGGTTGTTGCAACAGGTCAGCTGAACCTTACAAACGGTTCAAAAATTAGCATTATCCATTAACGCAGGACAAACGAATTAATATGTCAATTACAGAATTAGCAATCAAAAGACCGTCGCTGATCGTAGTGATCTTTACGGTACTCGGATTTCTAGGTTTGCTCAGTTATTCAAAATTGAATTACGAGTTAATGCCGAAATTTTCGATTCCTGTAGTAACGGTAATGACAACTTATCCGGGCGCATCGCCTGAAGAAGTTGAAAGTTCAGTTACCAAAAAAGTGGAAGACGCGCTTTCGAGCGTTGAGAACCTGGATATGGTGAAATCTACCTCCATGGAAAACGTTTCTATGGTTGTTCTTCAACTGAAAAACGATTCGGATCCGGACAAGGCGCTTCAGGAAGCACAACGTAAAGTAAATGCAATACTTTCAACCCTTCCGGAAGAAATTCTTTCTCCATCGCTTGGTAAATTCTCCTTCGACGAGATGCCGATCATGAGTGTTGGTGTTACGGCTAAAATGCCTCCAACAGAATTGTACTCGCTGATCAAAGATGAAATTTCTCCGCAAATGGCGAAGATTCAGGGAACGGCACAAGTATCCATGGTTGGTGGAGAAGAACGTGAGATCAATGTGAAAGTGAATCGTGAAGCAGCGGAAAACTTCGGTGTTTCTATTCTACAAATTACAAGTGCTGTTCGTGCAGGAAACCTCGAAGTACCAACCGGTAAAATCAAAAGTGATGAAGGCCAGGCAATGGTTCGTTTACAGGGAAAATATAAAAACCTGGATGATATCCGTAACCTCGTCGTTGCAACAGATAAAGAGACAAACTCTCCAATCAGATTAAAAGATCTGGCAGTGGTGAGTGATGGTTCGAAAGAAATCAAAACCTTCAACAGAATCAACGGAACTAATTCCCTTGGTTTACAGATCCAGAAGCAAACAGATGCCAACGCGGTTGAACTGAGCAAGGACATGAAGGAAATCATGGCTGAATTGGAAAAAACCTACAAAGCGAAAGGATTGAAATTCAAAATCGCATCCGATTCATCTGACTTCACCTTAGAAGCAGCAGATTCAGTTGTTCACGATATCTTACTTGCGATTTTCATCGTAGCATTAGTTATGCTGCTTTTCCTTCACAGTTTACGGAACTCAATCATCGTAATGATCTCCATTCCTGCATCGTTGATCTCAGTGTTCATCGCCATGTATTTGCTTGGGTATACACTGAACTTAATGACTTTGCTTGCAATTTCGCTTGTAGTCGGAATTCTGGTGGATGACTCTATTGTGGTTCTTGAGAACATCTATCGACACCTGGAAATGGGTAAAGAAAAGCGGAAAGCAGCTCTTGAAGGAAGAAATGAAATTGGATTTACGGCAATGGCCATTACGCTCGTCGATGTGGTTGTATTCCTTCCGCTTACATTAGTCGGTGGGTTGATCTCCAACTTACTTTCCCAATTCTCGATTGTAATTGTGATCTCAACGCTGATGTCATTATTCGTTTCATTTACGCTTACTCCGCTTCTTGCAAGCCGCTGGGCGAAACTGGAAAAAGTGAACGATAAAAAACTGGGCGGCAAGATCATTACACTGTTTGAGTCGTTCCTAAAAAGAGTTACACACGGCTACGGTCTTTTCCTGCAAAAAGCATTGCGCAGAAAACGCTGGGTTATCATCTCAGCTTTGGCAATCTTATTTGCATCTTTCTCACTCGTTGGCGCGGGATACATCGGCGTGGAAATGGGATCGGTCTGAGCGCGGCTGGGATCGGAC
>CBFGMW010000021.1:0-12816 GCA_965649925.1 uncultured Fluviicola sp. | reverse complement strand
GAATTCCCATTGCTCTGCATCCTGCCGTAAAAACCAGTGCTTTCTCTACACACCAGGCTCTTTTCTTTGAAACAATGTGTGAAACTGTTAATGATGAACTCCGCAAATCGAGGTGATACGGATCATACAAAAAAGCATCCCGTACAAAAAGATACCATTGCAATGCTTTAGCTTTTGAATTGCCGGAAAGACCAGCTTTCTCCATGAATTCAATGAAGGCTTCCGATTTGAAATCGATGTTTTTGGATTCATTGAGATATGGAAGAAGGTTTTCCTGAATTTGCATGACTGCAAAAGTAGGATGTAATTTGAAATGTCAAACTCAAATGTGAAAGATTGATCAATACTCTTCCTCCTTTTCAAAATTCGAAATCCTCACATTTTTATAAATTTATAAAATTATGTAGAAAGTCCAGTTTTAGTGGGTTACAAGTCTATTACACTATTCAGTGCATTTAAACATCAGAAAACCCATTTCATCACTCACTCAAAAAAAACAGCAGTATCAGAATAACAAATGGATTATCCAACAAATCGAACAATCCATTTGAAATATAAATAGCCAGCTTATCCAAAATTCGGGAAATCAGCAGTTGGACCATAACTCTGCGGGACAGGAATTCCAAGTAATCGGTAATTCACCCCCAATTGAGCGCGGTGATGAACTGTTTGGTTGTGTGCCATTCGGATAACAGCTTCCTTTGGTCTTGTTGAGAAAATCATATCGCCCGATCGCAAGGTCCACGGTTTGTCAAATTCAGAATCTTCTGCCGATTCCAAAGCAGCAACTCCTTTTGCAACACATTCATCGAAATAAGCTAAAGCTTCTTCTTTTGTACTCAAATCTTTCGGATTGTATGGATTCTTCTCGAAATCGAGTTCCGAAGTTGTAACAGTCATTTCTGCCCAAAGCGGCAATTCTATAACATGCAGGAAAATGTTGTAGGCGCTCATACTTTTTTCATGAACCTTAAAATCTTTTTGGTCGAAAGGGAAAACTTCGATGAATTGTTTTGATGTTTTTGCTTCTTCCTGCAATTGCTGAATTAATTGTTCTTTGCGTTCCATAATCATTGATTTTATTTAAACTTTCAACAAAGAAACAACGGGCGAGTGTCAACCCTATGGCAGTGCGAAAACGAGCGTAAAAAAATATTAATTATCAAGCGAAAACTTGTGATTGGAAATGATTTGTAATCCTTTTGATTCATTTATATTGATAATTTTACCTCAAACAACTTCCAATGAAAAACTTCTTTATCACTACCATTCTTATTGCTTTAACAGGGCTACTATTTTCATTTCAAACCTCAATTGACGAGAACGACCTCATTGGAAGCTGGAAAGTGACAAAAGTGGCGAGGGGAAACAGCTCAGAAAAAGGTGAAAAAATTGTAACATTCACCAGCGATCATAAGACATACAGTGAAGACACTGAAAGTAAAAGGATCAAATCGGGAAAATGGTATTTTAATGCTGAAACGAACGAGGTAATTATAAAAAGTGATAAGGCCGCAGACGAAAAAATAATTATTCAAAGCGTTTCTAAATCCAAAATGGAAATCCTTAGCAAGGAAAAATCGATTTCCCTGGAAAAAATAAAAACACGCACATACGATTCGGAATAGGATTTTTCTGATTAATAGTCAACCGGCAAAGCGTACTCTCCCAAGGCAATATGCTTTTTGATCCGGAATTCGTTCCCGGTCAATTTCAATTCTTTGATACGAAGCAATTTGAAATCGCGGTACTCTTTTCTCAAATGACAATAGGCAATCAAATGCCATGAAAACGCGTAAAAGACCAGACCAATAGGTTCCACAACCCGAACAGAATCTTCACCTTTCAGGTTTCCGTAGTTCAATTCAATTTGTTTCCGATTCGAAATGGCAATCTGAATATCAGACAAATAAGAATATTCCGGGCTCAACCGGGCAGGGAGCTGCATGCGGATACTCTGATCAAGTATATCCACTTTTTCTTTTTCCACCTGTCGCAAAACAGAACGCACTTTGGTTAATGCAGACGAAAAATGTTCCTGAACTTCCTTATCTCCAAATCCACCAATCAATGTTTGGGATAACAAGAGTGAATTAGCTTCCTCCAGCGTAAATGAAACGGGTGGAGTAAAATAACCGGGAACAATGAAATAACCTTTGTTCGGATTAAAACTTACCGGAATTCCGGCTTCACCTATGGCTTTTATATCGCGGTAAACCGTCCGCACAGAAATGTCGAATTTTTCCGCAATTTGCTCACCGGCAACATACTTACGCGATTGCAATAAGGTAACAATTCCAAACAAACGGTCTACTCTATTCATAAAAAGTCAAAACTTCCTGTTTATATCTCCGGTTAACGCCAAAGATTGGGAACAAAAATATGTAATTTTAAACCGTGGGAGAAGGAAAAACAAGACAAGAGATTAAAGAACAATTAGAAGCACATTTAAACAGTCCGCTTCCGATATTGATTCGACTTCGAAATCTGGTTTTCGGAACAAAAGCTCCTGATACGTACACCAAAATCAGTTTTTTCTTCGCGCTTCTTACCTGGTTTATCTTTTTCCTTTGGTCAATTCTAGGAATGATTGTGATAAACAGCCGCGGCTGGATCAAGGAAACCAAGAAGATCGATGTTACGCAGCTCATAGAAAACAGGGGAAAGGAATTAGGGTTTGAACCTTATGTTTTTGCTGATAGACTTTCGGCTTTTCATACAGCATCTATTGTTTGCTGGCTGGTGGTTTTTATCGGACTTGTTCTGCTTTACCGCAAAAAAATGCAGTTTATCTATGCCTATCTTGGCGGATGCGCAGTTTATCTTCTGCTTATGTGGTTTATGCTCGGATTCGGTTATTGGGCAAAAGACACAACGACTTTCGACAAAATCTTGTTTTTTATCATGGTCGGACACACCTCGCTTTATTACTATTTCCTGAAAATGGAGGTGACGGGGAATAAAGTGAACTTTTTTGGAATTGAAGAAGATTAAACACATAGTTTAACATAGGGAGACACATAGATACATAGCTTTAGATAGAGCCGAATGTTAAACTGATTGATCGTGAACGCAGTGGTGTGAAGATTCAGGATTATATCGAAAGTGACATGGAACTAAGTTGAACACAAAACCATATCTAAAATGACTAAAAACTCATAAACTATGTGACTATGTTTTCTATGTTCCTATGTGTTTCCAAAGATAATTTTCAATTCAGATACTTCATTATCTCATCAACGGTCTTCAAATAATCTTTTCCTTCATTCGGAATAATCACATGGGCTTTGCGGTAAAACGCCGTTCTGTTGGTCAATAATTCGAAAACGTAGGTCGACAGCTCATTCTGCGAAAGGTTTGCCAGCAGTGGTCTGTTCTCCCTGTCGTTCATTAATCGTTGGGTCAACGTCATCAAAGATGTATTCAGATAAAAGACTTTTCCATTTGCCTTTAATCTGTCCATGTTATCTTCAAAACACGGCATACCGCCTCCAACGGAAACTACGCCTGGTTCCAAATCCGGCAGCGTAGCAATGAAATCCTGCTCCATTTTACGGAAAGCTTCCTCACCCGATTCATCAAAGATTTGAGAAATGGATTTCCCCTGTTGTTTTTCGATCAGCTCATCTGAATCTACAAACGATACGTTCAGTTGTTTTGCCAGTTCTTTACCAACGGTACTTTTCCCGCTGCCCATAAATCCGATTAAAATAATATGCTTTTCCATCAGATCTTTCCTTGTTGTTTTAATTCAATCATCGCAGCTTCCAGGGTTCTCATATCTTCCTCGGTTGTGAATCCGTTTATTGAAAAACGTAAGTATACTTTATCATTCTCAGGCATAACAGGAATCTCGATCTTGTATTTCTCGCGCAATTCGCGTTTCAATTCCATCGGATTATTGGTTTTAACCGGAATGCTTCCCATCTGTCCGAAAAACTCACTTGTCAAAGGTGCCAAAGGTTCTGATCCGGCAATTGCACAGAAGCGCGGAAGCCATTTTAAAACCATTGCTTTACTTTCTTCAGAAACCTTTTTCCAGTTGTATTGCCTCATGAATTCAATTGAAGCAGGAATGGTCAAATACGCTGTAAAATCTCTAGTCCCGTTGAACTGATGATAATCGTACAACTGAGAATTGCTTGGATAAGCGGCTTCATAGCCCCAGCTTACGATCAACGGATCTAAAGCCAATTGATGTTCTTTCTTCACATACAAAAACGACGATCCTTTCGAAGTCATCATCCATTTGTGGCAAGCTCCGGTGTAATAATCCGGATCCAGGTTCCGGATCGATAAATCAATATGTGCCGGAACGTGTGCTCCATCAATATAAACAGGAATTCCGCGTTTTTTTGCTTCTGTACAGATCTCTGCTACCGGCAGAATAATTCCCGTTGGCGAAGTAATTTGACTGATAAAGATCAGCTTCGTTTTCTCACTTGCACCTTTCCAGAAATCTTCCAGGAATTTCTCCTTCGTAGTCAACGGCAAAGTAATAGGCTGGCGGACATACTTCGCTCCTTTTTCCTGGCAGTAAAATTTCCAGGTTCTGTCGCAGGCACCATATTCGATGTTCGTCGAGAGCACCTCATCGCCCGGTTTCAAAGAAAAGTTCTTCGCCACCACGTTCACCGCGTAGGTCGGATTCTGAACAAAGATCAGGTCTTCGCTGTCGCAATCGATGAACTTTGCCAATGCATTTCTACTCTCTTTCAGCAAGGCCGGACCGGTATTTACGATAAACTCTACCGGATCTTTTTCCAATTCCAGCTGCAGACGCTGATATTCTTCAAAAATAGGTTTCGGCGAAGCACCGAATGATCCGAAATTGAGAAAAGTGATGTCGGGACGAAGTAAAAAGAGATCCTTGATTTGCATGAGTGAGTTTTGATGAGTGAAATTAAACAATCGGCGTCAAACTTTCCCACAGATTCGCAGATTATTAGGCTAACCCACCAGACTAGCCTTTATTAAGATACACTTATTATCACCACAGCAACAAACTGATAAACTACTTGAGATAGATTACATTTGAATTATGAAACGCCTCATCACACTAACATGTCTTTTCTTTGCTTTTTCAGGCAGCGCACAAAGATTTACCCTCAACGGAATGAAAACAACCGCAAGAGTTCTGACTTTTGTGAAATCAAACAACTAAACGTAATGGACAATTTTAGTTTAGGTCAACATATTGAGAAACACTATTCATGGAAAGGAAAATACGCATATGAAGAAGGCTTTCCTATTGAAGATTCATTCGATTTTGAATTAAAGGTTCAGTATAACGAAGGAAGTTTTCACGGTATTGCTATAGAAGAAGAATTCACTAAACTGTCCGGCGAAACCGCTTCCGTAAAAGGTTTTATAGATGGCGATCACATAAGTTTTTTTAAACAGTATCCGTTCAAGTTTGAAGAACTGGAAGATGGAATAACCATTATTGATCGGCAGGAAAGAGGACATACCGTAGTATATGATGGTTATTTTAGTATAGAAAAGAATCGTTGGGAAGGACACTGGGAAATCACATTTGATGAAATAAAAATCCTCAATGAAGAATACGAAATCTTTGATTGGGGATTTTGGTACATGAACGGCAGAAGACCTTGAACAGCTAACTTCGTGGTCTAAACAACAACTTGCAAATCGAACTTTGAAAAAATATTCCCTCTTTCAAAAACTACTGTTCCAGGTGAAAATCGTTTTGGCGTTTTTCTTCGGTCTGGCTTTTTTCATAAATACTTTAAACCGCTTTTACCATAGAGCAGAATTACGTTTCAGTCTTTCTCCCTTTGAATGGATTTTACTTGTAACAACTTTTCTCGTCTTTATAAACACCAAAGGAATTAAGATCTTCGTTCTTTTAGTTTTTACCTTATTTTCGGTCCAGGCAACACGTGATGCGTTTCTATTCCATCGATCCGGAACACCACGTGGCTTGCTCTTAAAGGAATTATTTGATTTTCTTGATTTGGATTCGTCAATAGTTTATCTCGCACACATGATTATTTACATCATGCTTTGCTGGCTGATGTTTATTTCGTCAAAAGCAAAGAATAACCAACTCCTGGACCAGGACTAAAACGCAAAGGCATCTTTGTGGCTTGGGAACTTCGTAGTCTCACGCTACCAGAGTACAATTAAGTCGTAAACTGCTTCAACCAGACTTTCGCATCTTCCCCATTCGAAAAGCTTTTCATCGGGATTGGCGGTTTCTTTAACGCAAAGACCATTTTCATAATCAGTTGAGACAATCCCGGTTTTGAAACCATGGCCATAGCCGAATAGATTTCAGGAACCATTTCCGATGAGAACTTCCGGGTTTCTTTGTCCGGAACGGGAGAATCGCTCAAATAAATCAGCAATGGAACCGGTTTGTTGCCCGTAATCTCTTTTACCAAAGCAACATTTCCTTTGATCAGTTCTACCGTTCGCTTTACACTTTTCGACAGCGAAACCAAATAACCATCTTCGAACCAATAGGCAGCAATTTCACCTTCCCAGGTTTGTCTGTCAATTGGAATCTGTACGGTATTCATCTTTATTTGAAATTAATGTCTTTGACTATTGTGCTTTTCCCAAATCTGAACCAGTTCAATCAACGTATCAACTGCTTTCTGCATGTCCTGAATACTCACATATTCCTGGCGGCTGTGGATCCCCATTTCTCCGGTGAAAACATTCGGGCAAGGCAATCCCATAAACGATAAGCGCGAACCATCCGTTCCACCGCGGATAATAGTTGGTTTCGGAGTAATTCCGGCTTTTTTCATTGCTTCGATGGCGTAATCTGTCACGAACGGAACTTTGCTGATCACTTCCTTCATGTTTCTGTATTGCTCCGTTACTTTCGAAGTATAGGCTGCTCCCGGAAATTTGGCGATTGTTTCTTTCAGAATGCCTTCCAAACGAGCTTCATGTTCTGCCAGTTTGCCTGTAATGTGATCGCGAATGATAAATGAAACGGTTGTTTCTTCCAGTCCGCCTGAAACAGAAGTCGGATGTACAAATCCTTCCCGGTCCTGCGTGGCTTCCGGACACCATTCGTTCAACGGTAATGAGTTTACAAAAGCACTCGCAACTTTCATTGCATGAACCATTTTCCCTTTCGCATAACCCGGATGGGCGCTCACTCCTGTAATAACAAAAGTCATAGCATCTGCAGAAAACGATTCGTCTTCAATTGCTCCCAATTCTCCCGAATCAAGTGTATAGCCATAATGTGCATTCAGGCGCTGCATATCTATCTGTTCTACACCACGACCAACTTCTTCGTCAGGTGTAAACAAAATGCGGATTTTTCCATGAGGAATCTGCGGATTTTTGATCAGCTGTTCTGCCAGATCCATAATAATTGCCACACCAGCTTTATCGTCAGCGCCCAAAAGCGTTGTTCCGGAAGCGGTAATGATATCATCACCTATTCGTTCTTTTAGATACGGATGTTTTTCTGTTGTGATAACCTGCGACGGATCTTCCGGTAAAACGATCGGCTCGCCGGTATAATTTCTATGAACGATTGGTTTCACATTTGTTCCGGAACAATCAGGCGCGGTGTCCATGTGCGAGCAAAAACAAATAGTTGGAATATTCGGTTTGTCTGATGTAGCAGGAATAGTTGCGTAAACATAGCCCCATTCATCCATTTCAGCATCCGTAACTCCAATAGCTTTTAATTCTTCTACCAATACTTTCGACAAATCTTTTTGTTTTTCCGTAGATGGAAAACGTGTAGCTTCAGGATCTGACTGAGTATCAATTTGAACATAACGAAGAAAGCGTTCTTCAACGGAGTATGATGCTTGTTTCATGGAAAAAATTTGAAGTAAATTTAAACAGTAAATGCTTATTCCAATCGTTTATCGCAATGAATTGCCTGATTTTTATTTTACATTCGTAATCTATGAAATCGCTTACCATTCTTACCTTCTGGATTTTACTGATCTTACCATCTTTTGTAAACGCACAGGAACTGCCCGAAAACTTTCCACAGCTGGAAGCCGTCTACAAACATTTGAATGCTCAGATGAACTTTCCGTGCGACAACTGTTATTATGAGCTGGCAAAGAAAATGGACGGTTATTACCTCATTGTAGTGGCATACAACGACACGAAACACGACAACGTTGAATATGTTAAGCTTTGGGATGCTGCTACGAAGAAATACCTGGCAATTGACCTGGATAAGTATTCCAATCGGCAAACCATGGATGAAAACATCAGCTTTGGTCATGAAGGAATTAAGCAAAAGCAGGGAAACTGCGACTTCAATTATTTATTCGGCTATGAGAATTACACTACAGATCTGATCAAATACCTTGAAAGTAAAATCAGTTTAAAAAACAACGAACTGGAAATGCTTGCACGCGCCTATTCTACTGAAGCAACAAATTTCATTCACCCGAATATTTCAGGAGCCATTATTTCAGAATCCAAGAATCTTCCAACTCCCGATTACGAAAAAGTTGGCTCCGAGCGCATCAATTCGTTTATCGAACGGGCTGAGAAAAGTTTGAGTTATTATAAGCAGATCAAAAAAAATGATCCTGATTACAAACCCCGTCTGATAGAAGATATTGACCTGAAGATCAACAACGACCTGATGCATTACTATCAAACATTAACGGTGGTAAAAGAACCGTTGCTGGCAAAATCTTTCCTGGACAGAGTTCACTTCTCGGAAAGTGAAACAGCTGCTGCCAAAGCAATACTGGACGCTTGTGAAACAGGAAGTATTTTCATTCCCCAGGGCGATAACGATTCCTATCCGATCTGGTATGTTCAGACTAAACTCAACTATAGAACAGATGTTTCTGTTATCCATTCGGTGCTTTTATACACTTCGTGGTATTTTGATTATGCAAAACAAACCTGTGCGGCAAAATTATCGCTCACACTTGATGAACATAAATCGCTCAGTAATGGCGTAGTCAGTATTGAAGAATCAATCTTAGATATCCCAACTTACAAAGAATGGATGAAAGAGCTGCGGACTGAAATGGCAAAAGATTCAGAGTTCGATTATCCGGAGGTTCCGGGAGTTTTTTCTTTTGAAGGAGGTGAAACCCCGTTTACATTCTATGTTGAATCACCTTATCTATCCGTGGTGGACGTTGCACTCACAGACCTGATCGCGAATAATCCGGATCGTAAAATATATGTTTCACACCCAACTATTTTTGAAGATTTCGATGTAAAGGGACATTTCACTTTCCGGGGACCAATTTTCGAGTTCAACCCGGCTGAAGAAGTGAGTTACATTGATGAAAAAACCATTGAAATTTTTAAAAACAATCTGAATAATCCGGCAATGCAATTTTCAGTTAATTCGAGCCCGGTCGAACTTTGGATGTTCGATTCCTGGGGACTCACTCTGGCATACGCTCACTCATCTGACTTACCCGGTTACACTGAGTTATATGAACTATACAAACAGAAAATCAACGTGAATGAACTCATTAAAGCGAATGAACAAAGAACGTTAAGCTCTTATCAATCGGCCGTTGAAGCAACCTCTTCTTCTGATTTAGATGAGTTATTGAAACTTTACACTCCAACAGCACTGAAAATGCTGAAAGGTATTTCCGAAACTAAACCAATAACAGCGAAAGACCTGGAAACACTTTCCTTCATTCAAAACTTCTTTCTTCCAAGTATCAGAGGGATGGACCTGAGTAAAAAGATTCCGTTGACCGGCACACAGAAAAAAATGGCAAACGAACTGAAATTAAAAGTTGATCGATTGGTCGATTTAAAGATAAACAGGGGAAACCTGGAGTGGAGTCTGGAGTTTTTAGAATCGATTCAAGGCTTGTTCGATAATTACGAAATGTAAATTCGAATAAGCTGCTGCAGAATTATTCTGATCCAAACAATTATCTTCGCTTCATGAGTTCTGTAACTGATTTCTTACTTGATTTCAAATCTCACCGCGATTTTAAAAAGACCATTCCGCTTTTAGTGGAAAACGATTCGCTGCGGAATGCTGTTTTTAACGAAATTTCCAGTGAAACTTATCCTTTTCCGGAATACAGTTCCTGGATTGCCATTCATTTCTTTGAAAAGTATCCTGCATATTTCACCCGGGAAAAATGCGATTTCCTGATTGAAATTCTCCTGAAGACGAAGAATCATACCGTTCAGCGAAATATCTGTACTGTATTGTGGCATTTTAAAGGTGATCTGACAGAACGAACTGATTTGCTGGACAAGCTCTTCTTCTTCCTGGCAGAAACGGATTCTTTACCCGCTTTACGCATTCACGCGCTGAAAAACATTGAACTCCATTACCTTAAAAAATATCCTGAATTGCTGACGGAAGTTTTCTCTGTTCTCGAATTACTGGAACAGCACGACCTTCCTTCCATCCGATCCATGATCCGCAATTTTTATAAAAAGTATAAAACAAAATAGTATGTTCCGTAATCTCATTTTACTCAGTTGTCTCACGTTTTGGAACATCGCCAATACTCAGGAATTCCGATTGGAAGAAATCATGAAAGGGCCGGAGTTTGCCGGGTATATGCCGGAAGAACCACGCTGGTGCGTTGACAACAGCACACTTATTTTCTCTTATCAAAAAGCAGGAGATTTAGCAGCTTCTCCATATGTCTTTAAGGTAGGAAGTGAGAATCCGGAAATTGAACAAGTGGCTATAAAAGATCATGAATTGGTTCATTTACCAACTACTTCTCACAATCAGAAACGCTTCCAGAACTATTACTATAACGATAACGGGAATCTGAATTGTTACGACTATAAAACGAAAACAACTCGCACAATCTATTCGGCTTCTGAAACAATTGGATCTGTTCAGCGTTCGACTGACGGAAAGCTCATTTTCTTTGAGATCGGTCAAAACATTTTCTGTTACAATGAGTTGGTTCCCGGAATCGCTCAAATCACCAATTTCAGACAGGACAATCCACCTTCTCAGTCTTCAGCAGATTCTACTTATTTACAAAAACAGCAGCGCGAATTGTTTCCTTACATTCAATTACAGGACGCAAAGCAAAAATGGAATGAGGATCATGCTACAGAACGCAGCTTTCCGTCAGAAATCTATTTCGGAAAATCAGAACGCATTCAGAATACAACTGTGAGCCCGAACGGGAATTTTGTGTGTTTTAATGTTCACCGCGACAGTTACGACGAACCGACCGGTTACGAAGTCTTCATTACCGAAGATGGAATCACCCAAAAACGCAATGCCCGGCCAAAAGTGAGCGATAATGATCCGAGCGATAAACTAGGAATATACAATCGACTGACCGATTCTGTTTATTACATTTCCTTTTCAACATTAACCGATATCAAAAAGAAACCTGCTTATCTGAAAGAATACGGCGATACCGACGAACATTACTCCGAAAACAGAAAACTCTCAATTCACGCTCCAATTGCAAACGAACAAAACAACACAGCTCTAATCGATATTCGTACTTATGACAATAAAGACCGCTGGATCGTTCTACTTGATTTCGAAACCGGAAAACTGAAAGAATTAAATCATCAGCACGATGAAGCATGGATTGGCGGCCCTGGAATTTCAGGCTGGAACGAAGAAATAGCAACACTTGGCTGGCTAAATAACGAAGTGTGTTATTTTCAAAGCGAAGAAACCGGTTATTCTCACCTGTATTCGCTGAACACCAAAACCGGGGCAAAAAAACAACTGACTTCCGGGAATTGGGAAGTGTATGAAACCATTCTTTCGCACGACAAAAAATCTATCTGGTTCCTAGCAAACAAAATCCATCCAGGGGTTCGCAACGGCTATAAACTGGATGTTGCTTCCGGGAAAATAACTGCGCTTTTCGAAGGTTATTTCGGAATTGAATGGACACTTTCTACAGACGAGACCAAATGGGCGATCCGCAAATCGACAACTACACAACCATGGGAATTATATTACGCTGCTAACAAGGAAAAAGCAGTTCTCATCCCAATTGTAAAAACAGGAACCGAAGCTTACAAAAAGTTGCCGCTACAAACACCGGAGATCATTACCATTCCAACTTCCGACGGTCAACTGGCTTATGCGCGAATCTACAAACCTGCAAAATCGAACGGGGCCGCAGTTTTGTTCGTTCACGGCGCCGGATATTTGCAAAATGCTCATTATTACTGGAGTTACTACCAGCGCGAAATGCTTTTTCACCAAAAACTGGCTGCCGAAGGCTACACCGTTCTGGATGTTGACTACAGAGCAAGTGAAGGTTATGGCAGAAACTGGCGGACCGATATTTATCGTTCCATGGGTGAACGTGATCTGAACGACTACATCGACGCGAAAAAGTATTTAGTAAAAGAACTGGGAATTGATTCTGCCCGTGTTGGTATTTACGGCGGAAGTTACGGCGGATTCATCACCCTGATGGGATTATTGAAAACCCCAGGAACATTTGCCTGTGGTGCTGCGCTGCGTTCTGTTACCGATTGGGCGCACTACAATCACGAATACACCAGCAACATTTTGAATTACCCGGGAACTGATCCGAAAGCTTACGAGGTCAGCAGTCCGATCTACTACGCACAGAACCTACAGGATCCGTTGCTCATGCTTCACGGAATGGTCGACGACAACGTTCAGTTCCAGGATATCATTCGTTTAAATCAGCGCTTTATTGAATTAGGAAAGACGAATTACACCCTGGCTGTTTTCCCTACCGAGACACACGGATTTACTTACACTCCGGCCTGGGTAGATGAATACAGACGGATTTACGAATTGTTCAACGTCCATTTATTGGGTAAATAATCCGGATTCGCTGAACTTTATTGAATTTCCTACGAACTTTAAGCTCAGTT
>CBFGMW010000020.1:0-12888 GCA_965649925.1 uncultured Fluviicola sp. | reverse complement strand
GGAGTTCCTGTTCGGATTTTCTTTAGAAAGAAATAAGAGAAGCGTAGCTTCGATGGTTGGGGAGGCTATTCTTCGTCTTTCTACATTTATGAATCTGCATAAAACAAAAATGCCGTTCTCGTGAGAGAACGGCATTTTTTCTGTGAACTGACCAACCTAACCTAACTTAAACTACATCTTCTATTTCTTCATCCAGTAACACGAAGAATTCATAAACGTCTTCTTTCAATGCTACTGATTGTTCCTTCTCAGCGTCTCGTTTCTCGTAAAGTGCCTGGAGTTTGGCAGAGTCAGCTTTAAATTCAGCTGTATCTCCTTTTCGCAAGTCTTTACGCACCTCACATTTTGCTTTACGAACTTCTTTTTTCGCTACTTTTTTCTCCTGATCCTGGGTTCTGATTGCCACCCATTGATCTTTCGCTAAATCGCGTCTGTCAATTCGTAAATACTTTTTGTCTCGTCGTAAATCTGCTTTGGCTTTCTGAAGCTCTTTCTTACTCATGTGAGACTCAATAGTCTTATCAGCGTCACGATTTTTCTTCAACTCGGCTTTGTGGAACACAATACGTTCTCTGTCTAACTCTATGTTGTGCATAGAACGTTTCATGTCTTTGTACTCTTTACGATTTGAAAGACGGTGGTTCTCTATTGTTTTAGTATCTCCTTCGTCTCCCGCTGCAATCGCTACCGGAGCTGCAAGAATGCTTGCTGTGATCATCCCGACCAAAAACAAGCTGTTGACTTTCGTTTTCATGACATTTTATTTTTTGGTTCTGCAAGAGAGGTTCAATCGCCATGCCAAGTCGTTTAAAAATATGTTAAGCACCTTGCTAACACTGGGATTCCCGCAAATGTCGACTACCTGCCAAAACCCGGTTTTTTTTCATTTTGAAAATACTGGGTTCAGAATGAAATACTTTAAGCTACTTCCGTGCGTTTATTTGTTTCAGGAATTGATATTATCTTATTAAGTTTGATTTTCCCTGAAAGAAACAAGTATGAAGAAATTGCTTTATTGCTGCCTGATTTTATTGTCTGCTGCCTCGTGTACAAGTATTACAGCTGTTAATCAGCCTGGGAAACCTGAGAACGAATTCCCGGAGTTCATGCGTGGAGAGTTTGATTTTATTTTCCCCGAATCAATGGCGCCAATGATGGAAGGAGCAGATTC
Organism: uncultured Fluviicola sp.; assembly: GCA_965649925.1. GTDB lineage: Bacteria > Bacteroidota > Bacteroidia > Flavobacteriales_D > Crocinitomicaceae > Fluviicola. The sequence goes on along the minus strand of CBFGMW010000020.1, from coordinate 11,717 downwards.
TACTCTGGGAGCTATGAAGATCAGAATCACCTCCAACACTTTTGTAACTATAACGGATAAAGGATCCAATATCAATCTGATTAATGATTCTACCTCGGTTTGTAAAGTGAAAAACGACGTTTACCTATGTATGGGTCGTGAACCGGAGTTTATCATTTTCAAAGTAGAAGACAAGCAGAGCCAGATCAATCTCTACCCGATGTTTATTATGGGAGAAACAACCGTTTCGGATCTGGAGAAGTATTTTTCTGATGTGAAAAAAGACCCGAATGATGACTCAAATTACATTGTCACCATCAACCCGAAGAAATTGAAAAAGTATTTTGATGGCCCGCTGCCGTATAAAGATCCGTTTGTGCTGAAGAGAATTAAATAGTTCCTACCATCGTCTTCCTGTTGTTCCCCGGAATCGTTTGTTCGGATCAATGATCTGCGCTCCTTTTACGAAATTGCCCGCTGCAATTAGCAAGCCGCCGCCGATTGAAATGAAAATGACATTCAAATAAACCATCGTAAAATCCTGGGCCAATTCTTCAGTGATTAATTCATTGTTGCGCAGTATATAGGCTGTTTTGTTTTCCGGAAGACTAAAATACATCCAAAAGAAATGGATAATTGAAATGAGTGTTACGGGTAAATAACACCACTTTCTAAGAACGGCTATTCTTTTGCTAATGGTATTTTTTGAAGCAGTACTTACCGGTTGTTCCACAACTCCGGCCTTTTCCATTTTTTCTATCCTGCTCAATTTTTGGTTCAACGTACTGTATCTACCGTAATAAACCAGGAAATAGATTACATGAATAATTCCGAAGATTGTTTGGGTAATGAAGATATTATCTAGTCTGGGATCATTCATGGCTCTTTGTTTATGCGACCTGCTCTGAGTAAAGTTGGGAAGATTATTTCAATTGTATCGAAAGATGGCAGTTCTTTTTCAAAAGAGACCAATGGATTGTTTGCCGTTTCTTCACGATAATGCCTCACAGCCGACCATGTTCCGAGATAACCAAGCAGTTGTTCTTTTGTCCATTCGTAAGTCATTTGAAAGTGTGGAGTCGCAATTTCTTCCAAAGGAAATGGAATTGTTTCATAAGCTTCATCAATGTATTTCCGTTCCGCATCCCAATAAGCACCGAGTATTTCCGAATACAATTTTGTTACTTGTTTTTGGACCTTCTCATTTTCAATTTGAATATTTCCGTATCCTAAAACAACCAGAATTCCGTTCGGTTTCAGCACGCGTTTTACCTCGGCATAGAATTTTTCGAAGTCGAACCAATGAATGGCTTGCCCAACAGTTACGCAATCGAAATATGCATCAGGGAAATTGGTTTGCTCGGCTACTTGCTGTGAATAGTTAATCTTTGGATGTGAAACCGCATTTTTCAACTGATTTTCGCTCAAATCGGTCGCTTCAATGTGATCAAACAGGTGTACCAATTCGCTTGCAACTTGTCCCGTTCCGGTAGCGCAATCCCAAACACGTTCGTTTCCGCTGAGAACAGTTTCCAGGAATGTAAAGACTTCTTTCGGGTATGAAGGCCGAAAGTGGGCGTAATTGGAAGAGTTATGTGAGAAGTTGTCTTTCATTTATTTTAAGAGGAAGAGAGGAAAAGTGCAAAGAGGAAAGTTTTATAGTACTTCTTGTCAGATTGAGTGAATCCAACGATAGGAGGATTTGTATCGAAATCGACAAGAATCATTTCGTTGGAATAAAAGTTACCACATACCGAAAGGTCGTTGAGGGTATATGGAATTGTTCAGATTCATCTATTGTACAATATTACCAAATAAACTCCTTACCAAATCGTAAAGCATACCTGAGTGAAATTCAGCGATAAATGAATGATCGAATTCTTCTTTGACGTATATATTACCAATTCTTCCGTAAAGCAAGTATTCTTTATTCTGTAACTCAGACATGTTCAGTTCCTGATGTTGATATCCGACAATGTATCCGTTATTAATCTCTTCAAGCACTTGAGACAAACGATCCGGGCATTTATTACCAAAGCCGTCATTAGCGAACGAAATGTGGATATAATGTAAATCGTATTTTAAATGAAACTCATCTGAAAATGTACCATTGAATGAAATGCAATAACTACTGGTGCAAGAATCAGCATTGAAATGTACTATGTATGAGTTGTTATGGTAAGACAAAGAATCATTCACCCTTAAAATAAGAAAGTCTGAATTGGACGTTTCATATTTCTGAATATCTTCCATCATTTGTCGATTCAAATTATTGATGGCAACCTGTAAGCTATCTTGCACGTTCTGAGTAAAACTAACGGTAGAGATCTGGATGACCAAAAGAATTAAAACGAATTTTTTCATAAACGAATAAGCAAAACTCCGGATTTGGTCTCTGAAACAAACGGATTAAAACGGTCCTCTGAGAAACGGCCCTTTTTTCTGCCCAATACTTTGGAACCCTGTGTTTCATTAGCCAGGAAAATGAAGAGCCCTGCACCTGCCGCAACATAAATAACTGCCATAAACTGCTCAATGAAAACATCTTTCCCCCAGAAAAAGATAATTCCTAAAACATGTGTCAGTGCAATTGCAATGATAGGAAAGTAGGCGATTCTTTTAAACTGCTGAATGCGTTTCCATGTATTGGAACGAGTGCGATCAATGTCTTTCTGTTCATAGAACTTTGATTTTTCAAGAGATTCGAGCCGTGCTAATTTGTGAAAGCATGCGCTGTATTTGCTATAGTACCAACTGAAATAAATCAGATGCAGAACCACCCAAATTGCGTTGAAACCAACGAAATTGCTGTCTTCCTGAGGTCCACCGCCCAACATTAGTAAGTACTTGAAGCTCCACCCACATTCTCAATCGGATGCCAGGTCGTTTTCAATTCCTGAACATCGGTAATGTAATACGGGTTTTCGTCTGTGGCTTTTGTGAAATCGTTTTCGTAAACAAACACGCGTTTCACATTACAATCGGCACCGGTTTCAATGGCCAAAGCATGCTCTTTGTTTCCGCCGGCATAAATTACCGCATTTATATCCATGTGACCGTGGAATTGTTCAACCAACTCTTTCTCCGTTCCGGTGAGAATATTTACAACTCCGCCTGTTAGGTCTGACGTAGCTAAAACTTCCGCGAAAGTAATTGCACACAAGGGTAGATTCTCCGAAGCCAAAACGATGCATGAGTTTCCTCCGGCAATAACCGGTAAAATAGTTGAAACCAAACCGATCAATCCATTGGTTTGCGGAGCAATAATTCCCACAACTCCCATTGGCTCGAGCGCCGAGAAATTGAAATGACTGCTCGCAACCGGATTTACAGAAGAGAAAACCTGCTGGTACTTGTCACACCAACCCGCGTAATAAACACAACGATCGATTGCCAATTCAACTTCCTGCTGTGCCTTAACTTCTGTGCTTCCTTGTTTTACCAATTCTTCTACAAACTGTGCTTTACGCCCTTCGAGCATTTCTGCAATCCGGTATAAGATCTGTCCGCGATTAAATGCAGTTTTTTCCGACCACGACCCAAAGGCTTTTCGTGCAGCAACAACCGCATTTCTGAAATCTTTCCGCGATGAAAGACACATATTCGCCAGCGGCTGACCTTTCTTATCCAGCGGTGTGTAATATCTCCCTGATTCTGTTCTCGGGAACGCCCCGCCGATGAAGATCTTGTATGTTTTTAGTATTTCCAATCTTGACATAATTTGTAAAATATGGTTTACCCTCCCTCTTAATCTCCCTCCAAAGGGAGAGACTCTAATCCTCTTCCCCCTTTGGAGGGGGACCGAGGGGGAGGGCTTTTCTAATCATTACTTAATTTTCAATTTTAAGATAAGCGCCCAGCCCCTGCAAACCGCCTTCTCTCCCAAATCCACTTTCTTTGTAACCGCCAAAAGGTGAAGTCGGATCGAATTTATTGTATGTATTTGCCCAGATAACACCAGCCCTTAGTTTCGAAGTCATATTAAAGATGCGTGATCCTTTGTCTGTCCAAACCCCTGCTGCCAATCCGTAAGGCGAATTGTTTGCTTTCTGAATTACTTCATCTATTGTTCTAAATGTTTGAATCGTAAGAACAGGTCCAAAAATCTCTTCCTGTGAAATTCTGCTGGATTGCGCTACATCTGTAAACAAAGTTGGTCGAACAAAGAATCCTTTTTTAGGCAGCGCACACGAGCTTTCGTACATATTTGCACCTTCGTCTTTACCAATCTTAATGTATTTCTGAATCGTTTCCAGTTGTTCTTTGGAGTTGATTGCTCCGATGTCCGTGTTTTTATCCAATGGATCGCCGACGTAAAGTGTATCCAAACGATCTTTCAATTTATGGATCACTTCCTCCGCAACAGATTCCTGAACAAACAGGCGTGAACCTGCGCAGCACACATGCCCCTGGTTGAAGAAAATTCCGTTTACAATTCCTTCAACTGCCTGGTCAATAGGTGCATCTTCAAAAATAATATTTGCGGATTTTCCGCCTATTTCCAATGTCAGTTTCTTACCGGTTCCCGCGACTGCTTTTTGAATAATTTTTCCAACGTTCGTTGAACCTGTAAAAGCAATTTTATTGATATCCGGATGATTGACAATAGCCGCTCCGGTATCGCCGTAACCCGTCAGAATATTTACAACGCCAGCGGGCAAACCTGATTCGTGAATAATCTCTGCCAATAGCATTGCTGTGAGAGGAGTTGTTTCCGCAGGTTTTAGGACTACAGTATTTCCTGCTGCCAAAGCCGGAGCAATTTTCCACGCAGCCATCAAAAGCGGGAAATTCCAGGGAATAATTTGTCCGGCAACGCCCAGAGAACTTACTTTTCTGTTTGGAAAAGCATAGTCCAGTTTATCGGCCCAGCCCGCATAATAGAAGAAATGGTTGCAGGCCAGCGGAACGTCTACATCGCGCGATTCACGAATGGTTTTTCCGGCATCCAGCGTTTCCACAACAGCCAATTCACGCGCTTTTTCCTGCATCAACCGCGCAATGCGGTAAATGTATTTCCCGCGTTCTTTCGCCGATAGTTTCGACCAAACGTTTTCGTATGCTTTCCGGGCAGCTTTTACCGCTTTGTCCACATCGCTTGCATCGGCATGTGCTACTTCTGCAATGACTTTCTCCGTTGCCGGATTGGTTGTTGCAAAGTATTTTCCTGAATTCGGTGCAACAAACTTTCCGTCGATGTACAATTCGTAGCGCTCCTTCAGTTTCACATGACCGGTACTTTCCGGACTCGGGCTGTAATCCCATCCGCCGTTGAAGTCGAAATCTTGTTTATTCTCTTTTTCCTTTTTTGCCATTTTAATATTTTTGGTCCTCCCTGTTTCCATTATCTACCTCGAAGGAGAATCTGGCCTCCCCCTTTGGAGCCTGCCTGTTTGCAGTCAGACAGGGGGGATAGAGGGGGAGGATTAATCTATCGAAAAATAATCGGCACTTTGATAATGCCCTGTTTCTTGTTTTACTAATTGCATCAACACGTCGTTTGCCAATGAGCTTGCCCCGAAACGGAACCATTCGTTGTTCAGCCAGTCGTTTCCTAATGTTTCTTTCACCATCACCAGGTTATGCAATGCCAGTTTAGAAGAAGAAATTCCGCCTGCAGGTTTCATTCCGACTTTCACGCCTGTTTTTCTGTAAAAATCTTTGATCGCGCAAAGCATCGTGTAGGTAACCTGCATAGTTGCAGCCGGTTGAATTTTCCCTGTTGATGTTTTGATGAAATCTGCTCCGGCGTACATGGCAATATCACTTGCTCTGCGCACCTGGTCCAAAGATGCGAGTTCTCCGGTTTCAAAGATCACTTTCAATCTGGATTTACCGCAAGCTTCTTTGATTGCTGCTATTTCATCGAACACAAAGTTGTAATCGCCGGCCAAAAATTTTCCCCGGGAAATAACCATATCAATTTCATCTGCGCCATTGTCAACCGCAAATTTCGTATCCAAAAGCTTAATTTCCATGGTCGACTGCCCACTTGGAAAAGCGGTAGAAACCGAAGCTACTTTAATACCTGAATTCCCCAAAGCTTTTTTTGCCTCGGCAACCATGGTCGGATAAACACAGATTGCAGCCACGGTCGGCAGACCATCCTGCAGATCATGTAAATGCTGTGCTTTGTAACACAACTGACGTACTTTTCCCGGAGTATCTTTTCCTTCTAAAGTGGTTAAGTCAATCATGTTGAGGACTAGTTTCAAGCCCTGATTTTTCGCTTCGTTCTTGATACTTCGGGTTTGAAAACGGGCACAGCGTTCTTCTACGCCAACTTTGTCGACTGTGGGTGTAAACCTGAAATCAGGAACTTTTTTAAATGTTTTATTGTTGCTCATTCAAAATGTGTGAATAAACTCAAATATAAGGATAGCAGATTGAGTGAATGTTAAATGTGAAAAAGTTTAGCAGCTAAAAGGAATTAGTTGCGTGAATTTCAGTTCCCGCGGAATAACTTTCATTGCTTTTTATTGTACTTTTAGAATCCCATGAAAGATAAACTTGTACTAGATCCCATACACATTGCCCTTGAAGCAGCGGTTGACGCTTCGAAAGCAATTATGGAAATTTATGTACAGGATTTTGAGGCACAGTGGAAAGACGATGGAAGCCCGGTTACAATTGCCGATCTGAAATCGAATGAAGTGCTGATCGCGCATCTGGAGAAAACCAATATTCCGTTTATTACCGAGGAAGGCGAGAATGCTCATTTTGATGATCGTAAAGACTATGATTGGGTTTGGTCTGTAGATCCGCTCGACGGAACAAAAGAATTCCTGAAGAAAAACGATGAGTTTGCGGTTTGTATAGCTCTTATCCATCAGCAGAAACCCGTTCTTGGAATTATTGCCTCACCTGTAGAACGAAAATTAATAATTGGCGGGCAGTTAATTCCACCTGCAATTGTTGCATTTGAAAACATTCATGATACGGGTAAATGGAATTACATTGAAAAAAAGGAACATGTAAACCAACCGCTGGTTATTGCAGGAAGCCGTTCGCATTTATCCGGAACAGAATTGAAATTCACCAACGACCTGAAAGACAAATACGGCGATGTGACTTTCTTTAAAAAAGGAAGTGCATTAAAGTTTATTGATCTTGCACTGGGGAATGCTGACATTTATCCGCGTTTCGGTCCCACGATGGAATGGGACATTGCAGCCGGACAGGCAATTATTGAAGCATTGGGAGGAAAGGTGCTTCACGCAGAAAAACAAGAGCCGCTTCGTTATAATAAAGCAAATTTGCTGAATCCGTATTTTATTGTTTACACAGCTCCGGTTTTATCATGAACTTCTTACTTGCGCTTACTTTCTGCTTTTGCGGTTTTGTTGTCTGGACTCAGGATTATTCCAATACGTTTGTTACTGAAAAACACGATTCTACCTCCCTGAAAGAAACAGGAAGCGATCGAATTGTTGGAGAAGTTCTTCCAAACCGCATTTTGCCGATGGAATCCTATTTCCGGGATCGATTGTTTACACAGGGTAGAACCGCCGTGCCGACATTTCCAATTGAGAACAGAACGACATACTATTTGGAATTCACTAAGGATTCCAAAAAACGTTATTCGAATTTCGGATATTTTTTGTTTAACCGGGAATTGGTGGAGCTTCACGATAAAAACAATTATTTGTGGATCACACCGCTCTTAGATATTTCTCTTGGAAGAGATTTGGTAGCTGATACTTTGAAAAAGATCTCTCAAAATACACGTGGTGTTCGAATTGAAGGGAATTTCAATAATCGTGTTTTATTTACTACCTCGTTTTATGAGAATCAGGCGATTTTACCTGATTACGCTGCTCAGTATGCGTTATCGAAGGGTGAATATTATCCCAATCAGTCGAACGGAACTTATTCACAGGTAAACGCAGTAATTTCGGGTGCAGCCCGCACAAAACCTTTCGAAACAAACGGCTTCGATTATGCGTATGCGGTTGGCTCAGTTCTGGTTAGAATTACCGATAAAATGAACGTTTCCTGGGGAAATAATTCGATTTTTGTTGGAAGCGGTTACAGAAGCATGTTGTGGAGCGATCATTCGCCCGGAGCTATGAATCTGCGCTTTCAATGGAAATTTGCCGATAAATGGTCGTTTCAGATGGTTCGCTTGCGGGGCATGAATCTGATGCGCAGAATTGGAGGAGTGAATGGTGAGGCTTATTACGAGCCAACGTTACTCAGTATGTCGACCCTTTATTTTCAGCCCACTCCGAAAATAACTATTGGTCTGTTCGAAGGCGGTGTGTGGAATCATGGTGATTCTATTCAGAAAAAGGCTGTTTCTCCTTTATACTATATTCCACTTCCCGGAGCAAGTACGCTGGAAGAATCTGTTAACGGACAAAGTAGCACTGTACTAGGTTTAGACGGGAATGTGCGCAGCCGGTTTGCTGTTTTCTACGGACAATTCGCCTTAAACCCGTTTGTGGAAAAAAGTTCTCTTTTTCAGGTTGGTACGAGATTGTTTACCAATCGTTTACCCGGAAGCTGGATTCAGTTAGAATACAATGAGGCCGGAGAAAAATCATATACTTCTGCCAATCCGAGAATGAACTACGCTTCAAACAATTTGCCGCTTGCACATCCGGCAGGAACAAATTTCCGGGAATTTTTAGTCAGAACGAATTATGAGATAAATCACTGGTATGCCTCTGCCAGTTTTCATTATTATCCGAAGCAAGCAGAGCAATCTTTGTTATTATCTGTCTATCAAAATGCAGCCCCAACTTTTCAAACGGTAATACTAACAGTGCTTGAAACCGGCTACAAATTCAATCGTACTTACGGATTGGAATGCTTTGCACAATTCCGTTACCGCAAATCAGATGGAACAACTGTTATGGAATCATCGTGGCTCAGTGCCGGAATCAGAACCGCAATTCGTAACCATTATTTCGATTATTAAGATGAGGTTATTAATTGTCATATCATTTTTGGTTGCGCTGAACCGTAGTTGGTCACAGGATACTACAATACAGGTTACGAAAATTCCGATCGAAAGAATTCCCGTGATGGCGATGATGTGTATTTCAGATTATGTTTCTCCGATTGATTATTCCTATTCGCAGCGACCGTTGAGTTATGATTTGCATCAGAGCATTTTACCGATTCGGGGGAATTACCTGATGTTTCCAGAAAATCATCAGCCGGGTGATGGCCCTAATGTTTCGCGCTGTAGCACACTTGAGTTCAAGCCGGTTTCTGAAAGTTATGCTTCAATAGATAGCTCGAATAATCTATCTTACCGGGTTTCGGCCGGCGTTGCGTTTAAGTTTCAACGGAACAAATGGTATAACAAAACACAATTCCTTTCCGGCTGGAGTAGCAGAGAAACCGTAGATCAGGACCACGCGGCCTTTTTGCCGAACAATAATCACAGTTACTACTGGTATAATTCTGTCAGAACCAGAACACATTATACGTATAGCGATGCTTTCGATGTAAGTTTTGGAATTGATAATCATTTTATTGGGAATGGCTATCGTTCACTGATTCAGGGGAATCAAAACGCGCCCGTTCCGTTTGCCATGATGCGGGTAAATTTCTGGCGATTGGAATATGGTCTTTTATATCAGTTTAACCATGAAAATGTTGGATCTTCCCAGCTCTGGAAATTCAATGCGCTTCATTATCTAAGCTATAACGTCACACATGATTTTAATATCACGCTGGTTGAACAAGTACTTTTTCAGCCAAAAGACGGCTCGTTTAATCGTGGATTTGAAATAGAATATCTGAACCCGATTGTGTTTTTCCGCCCGCAGGAATACAGTTTGGGTTCTTCCGACAATGTGCTTCTGGGATTGAACACGAGTTATAAATTGAAAGATCATGTGATTTACGGACAGGTTTCTTTGGATGAATTTGTAATTGACGAAATCAGAAAGCGCTCCAAATGGTGGGCAAACAAGTATGGCGCGCAACTGGGAATAAAGGGGAAATTCAAAGGATTGAAATATATTGTTGAAGGAAATGTGGTTCGACCATATACATATTCGCACATTAACTCCGGGCAAAATTCCGGGAATATGGGCTTAGCTGTTGGACATCCACTCGGTTCCAATTTTGCGGAAATTTTAACGGTTGTAACCCGGGAACGTTTTGGCAAGAGTCAGGGACATTTTTTCGATAAATTCACCTATTCCGGGTTTGCGGCGTTTCAATTAAAAGGCTACGATCCGGATTCATTGAGCTGGGGTGGGAACATCTATGAAAGCTACGTTCTTCGTCCGAAAGAGTACGGAAATACTATTGGACAGGGAACTACAGTGAGATCTATTTTGTTTGGAACGCAGTTTTCTTATTCAAACCTGAAGTGGCCATTTGAATATTACGTGCAGCTTGCGATGAATTACAGTTGGGGTGAAATCAAATCAGTATTCTCACCGTCGGCAGTAATAGGAATCAGAAGTACTTTGTTCCAAACACGTAAAATGTTCTGAAAAAACAAAAGGGACCTCACTACAAGTCCCTTTTTACCTAACGCTACCACTATTCACATGATTTATGAGGATAGATATATACTCATAACCAATACAGCAAATGTACAAGCCTTTTTCAGAGGAAAAACAGAGGTGTAGTAGTTGGAAATGATGAGGTAATAAATGCCTTGATATTGAGAATAACTAAAACTTTAGCTATTCATTTTTAATCCTGATTACCATCTTGTTCGGTTTTCGGATGGAATGTTTTCCAGCTGTGCCAATATTCCTGGTAAGCTTTTACAGCGATGAGACCGGTTTCGTTTTTGGTGATCGGCCTTCCGTCGAAACGGTATTTTTTGTCACCGGTTTGAATGATTCCGTTGTCCAGGGAAAATTCTTGTCCGGCTGATTTTCTGTAAAAAACAACAAAGCTTTTGTTGTCATCTGCCAGAATGAGAACAATTGGCTTCATATTAATAACATCATAGATTATTCGTTCTTTCGTTAAACGGTTCCAGTCGTATGCCTTGCTTTTCTCGCCAATTTCTATTCCGATAATCCACGATTTCTTCTGCCAGGATCGCGGATCGCGTTTGGTTAGCTGCCCTTGTTTTGTTCCGTTTTCATATTCTTTCAAAGCGTCATATTCCTTTGCGTATGCGTCATCTGCCTGCATAATTTTCGACTTCGGGTGTAATTCCAGCCATTGAGCAAGTGTTACCTGGGAAAACGGGAATTCGGGCAATGAATGACCGATCAGCGGGCCGGCAACTGCTTTTCCGTTTGCCTGGCGCCACCATGATTGGGTAGTTGCATCTTCAAACAAGGCATTGAAATGATCCATTCCTACCAAACGGAACGTTTCAGGTTTTCCGTTCACAATTGGTTCATATACTCTGCCTGTTCTGCAAACTGTGCAATAAGTCACCATTACGCGTTTCCCACCAATATTGTCCTGAACCTGGTGATGGTAGCCCAGGTATTGAATCGGATAGGCCTTTGATTCGCCTTTATAACTGATTCCAATCACTGTTCTGTTCAGATCTACCCGGTTAGCGGAAGCATTTGAGAACTGAAGCGTGGTTGGCTGATAGAACATTCGTTCGGCAGACATTTGAAAATTGGCAGCGTAGAAACCAAAAGCACATAATAGCACAGTAATTATTGCAAGTGGCTTTGAGGAATTGTAGGAAGGTTTGAATCCGTAAACAACCATTCCCAGGAATAACAAGCGGAAGAACCACCTGTAGATATGGAAGAAATAAGCAAAGCCTAAGCTGTTTATTTCCTGGCTTC
>CBFGMW010000019.1:0-12990 GCA_965649925.1 uncultured Fluviicola sp. | reverse complement strand
CTGTTTTCAAAGTATTTGGTTACAAATTCAATGGAATCACCGTCAAAATTTACAGATCCCATCGGATTGTTCTTTTGGGTGATCATACTTCGAATATTGTACGGCTGTGTTTCAAGAAATGCTTCCAGGATGGATTTTCCGAGATATTCCGGATTGTCGACCGCCGGTTTGGTAGTTGCTAAAGTCTTGTGCTGATAGTTTAGATCCAGTTTATCAAGTGAATGACTATTGATCATTCGGCTTACGCGGTACTTTTTATTTTTATCGAAAGCGGCTTCCAGAGCAAGTGCCAGACTTCCCGATTTATAACAGGTTCTGTAATCAATACTATATCGTTCATAACCGACTTTTTCCTGTATCAATGCCCCGGAAACAATGACTGATTCTTCGAATTGCAGGTAGGTTTCGTTTTCTAATCCAATTCCCCAGTAGTATTTGTTTTTCTGATTTTCTTTCATTTATGTTAATTGGATTACGAACGTTTTTAAAGTTTTGAAGCAATTCTGTTTAATCATGGTAATAGAAAACATGCGAGGAATACCGCTCATGGTTCCACCAATCTTTTCTTGCTTTGGAAAAGTAGTTGTAATTCAGTTTCCCTGCCTGCGACTGCAAAGGATAGATAACAACTCCGTTTTCCCGGTATGCCTTTTTCGCGCTGGTTTCGGGAACAATAACTGCGATGTGCCCGGAAAGGCCTGCCGTTTTTCGTTTGGCGCAAATGATCCCGACTCCACCTTCGTTATTCACTTTCTCCTGAATTTCATCCAGGTCAGTCATTCTTTTCCAGCCAAAACCAGCTCCCCACATTAATAACCAATCGTGGATGGCGCTCGAGTATATCCGGGCAACGGTTTCGTCATAAACAGGCACCACGTCTTGTCCGGCCAGTATTTTTTCGAGAGATTCTTTTGTCCACCAAACCGTAGGCAGATACACTTGTGCGAAACAGCAAAAGTCATACGCATACACATTGCAATAGGTATCATCAGCAGTTCGCTGATATCTCAGAGTGTGCTTAACATCCAGTTTGTCAATAATCTGAGCAATGCTTTCCCGTTTGGTTTCAGCATTGGTCAAATCCCGATAAGGAACATCGGAATCACTGATAGGATGTGGCTTCGCTGCCTGGGAATCTAAACGGGATTCCGGATCCGGTAATAAATGAGCACTTTTTATTTGTCCATTAGGTATTGGATCTTCAACAAGCGCTTTCGAATGAGTTCCTGTAGTTTCTTCTTTCATCTTTGCAGGTTTGTAACGCAATGATTGCCGTCTGCAACGGCGGGTGGGTAAAGTTACAATTTCAGATGGAACTTGTCTTTGCGCAGGATAAATGTAAAACGGGTTGTTTTCAACAGATTAGTAACAGGCGCTTTTCTCCGGGTTTTTCTTCCGGTGCCCGATGTAAACAAGGAGGAACGCTGCTTTCAGGATGATCAACAGCTATTCTCCACAAATTACCAATTCCTAAACTGACAGGATGTGCCCCGGGTTTAGCTGCGTAGTGCAGATCAAAGAAATATTCGCTTAAAAATGACTCAAAACCTTCATCTGGTCCGTCATACAATTTTTTAAGTTCAGCCCGTATTTCAGGAACGAGTATTTTTTGGATTCCCTGTGAATTAGGCAGTATTTCACTTGGCGCGCCGTAGTAAGTGCATAAAAAAGTGTTGGTTGGAACGGGAGAGCGATCTACATGAAACGAATAAACATCGGTTGGGAAAAACGGGTATGAATCGTCACGCGCATAGTTTCTGATGATATTGAGCGTTGGTTCTGCGCCATGCGCTTTCAATAGTTTTAGGTCATTTATGAGAATTTCCCGTGCAAGCTGTCCCTGTTCACTCAGTTCGAATGCAAGCAGACCGTCTTCATGAAGAACTACAATATTTTCTTCGTTCAGCTCTACCTTGCTAACAATCTCAGAAAAATCACCGACCAATTCACGCTTCCAGCAAATGGCATTTATCTCATCATGAAAAGGGGTGGAGATGAGGTCGTTGAAATTGGTGACTTGATGGATTTGATGTTCCGATTTATAGAAGTCAGTCATAGAGATTATATACGGTAAAATTGATTGATGAAATTTGTAACGCTCAATTGAAATTGCATGGATGGACTATTAAAGATGCTTAAATTGTTTGTAAGTACAACAAGGAATCACACAATTTGGACATTGTAGTTAGCCACTGACGGGATCTTACTTTTTCAGTTATTTCACAATAAATATTATGTCCGTCATAGCAGTGAATATTTTTGTTTTCCCTTTGAACTCGAATTCTATTTTTAGATCTTCAGTTTTTTTTGTTTTGAAGTTGTCTAAATATGATAAAATTGTTGGTTTTAAAAGGTCAATATTTCGTTTCAATTTCCAGGAATTTGTGAAGTCGTCGGTATCAACAAGTACAAGAAACAAACGATTTTCAGAACCAAAACGCATTTCACCTTGATTTTCATAAAGCCAAGTTGCTAATGTTTTTGGGTTGTCTTGTACTTCTTTTAAAATTTCTAATCTTTCTTCTTTTAACGTTTTAAGAATATCTAAACTAAAAGCATCATTTCGATCTTTTAATTTCTCAACTATTTCGTAAAAAATATTTGACGCTTTGGCTTTTTTATCAAAAGAAATTTTGAATAGTTTTGCTTGCGCTTTTAAATAAGTTAGTTCAACACAATTTGCTTGTGTTTCTTTTATTGCTTTGACTATTTCTTTTAATTCACTCGATATAGATTTTCCTTTTGGAAAAGCTTTTAAAATGTTTTTTAATTCTTTTTCTACACTTTCATTTTTAATAAAATTTAAAGAAATAGACTTTGCATAGTCTAATGCAATCTTATGTGCCTTTTCTGTATATTTTTGTTTTCTTTTTTGCTTAATATATTCTGCTGGCAGATAAGTTACTTTCAAATCAAAAGGTACATTGTCAATAAAAAAATCAACGCTTTTAATTTGTCCCACCGTTGGTAAAACTTCAGCGTGGGATTTAAAAATATGTTCGATTAAAATACTACTCCAATGGTTATACCAACTATTTAAAAGATAACCTTGGACTGCACTATTTATTTCAGTCTCAAATTTAGAAAGTAAATTTTCATATGAGGGATTTTGGACTTTCACATAACGTTTTATTAAGTATTTGTCCAAAGAATTTTGATAATCACCACCCCAATCAAAGTTCTGAAGTTTATATAATTCTGAAACAAGTTGTTCTGTATTAAGTGTTTTAACTTGTTTGTCATTTTCTAATTTTATAAAATCATCAAGAATTTGATGCGATTTAATAACATCGGAACTTAATATATTGTATAATTCAATGAATTGTTTTGCAACTGCAGTTTCTTGCAAATTAATATTATTGATTTTTATGAAATCACCAATGAGTTCTTTTCTAGTAATAGATTTTGTTTTAAGCCATAAAAGTCCAAACGTGTCATTACTAAATTCTTCGAGGTCTTCATTTTTATGTGATTTATCCCAGTGATTAAAGTCCTTCATTTACCAGTTGCTCTTTATGATTATTTGAAACGAAGTGTTTCTTTTTAGGACTGCAAACAAATAATATTTCCTGGCTACCTGCAACGCTTCCCTTTCCGCCTCTTCCGTTTTGATATGTTTTCGCTTCAACAGATACGTTTCGATATTTTGAAATTAATTTTTCAAATTCTTGTATTCCTGGGTAACTCCTGTTGTTGTAGCTAATTAACCAATTAGGGATTTCTTCCGATAATTCAAATAGTTTTTCAAAAGAAGAGATTACATCTCTTTTCTTGTCGAAGCCGCTAAATCTTTGTGGTTCATAGCGTTTTATACCATTTATAAATTCTTTGTCTCCCCAATACTCTGTATAAGTTTCTAGCAAATGATAAAAACCCTGATAATCAGCGTGACTATCACAATATGGTGGGTCAAAATATGCCAAATCAACATTCTCTATTTCAGGTAATAATTCTAAAATATTTTGATTATAACTGTGATTATCTTGCTTATTATCAAAAACCGCATTATTGTATTTTGGAAGTAATTCTTCAAAAATTTCTTTAACTGGTCTAATTAAACTTCGGTTACGTTTTATTCTTTCTGGGTCGCTTGCATAAACTAATGCTTGTGTATGACCAAAATGACCCATTGTTATTTTTCGGGTCATACTTCTATTGATAACCGTGAAAGCAAGAGCTTGCTTAAATTCGTTTTCTAATAATGGAATATTTGCTCTGAAATTATCTAAAAACTTTGCTTCCTCCTTTTTAAAAAAAACATTTGTAAATGTTTTTTCAATTAAATCGAAGTTACCTTTGTTTTTTGCAGTTTGAAAAAGAATATCCAAATCCTTCTTCTCTAATTTAGTTGCCTTGTTTTCAATTAATGCTTTACCAATTTGATTATTAAAATTTAAAAAGTCGTTTGTAATAACCTTATATCCCTGTTGTTTCAATAAATAACCAACAGATTGTGAACCCGCAAAAGCGTCAATAGCAGATTTTATGTTTTTGGGGATAAACTGATTGAGCCAAGGCAATAAAGTGTGCTTTGAACCTAAATATTGAGGTTCAGGAAATTGGTAATTAAAATATTGATATTCTTCAAAAAGCATACTTAAATTTCTATATTCTAAAGTTTATAAAGGTAAGCTATTTTTAGTTTGGTGATTATAACATGCCAAAGCACACTTAATTTAGATGTGTAACTCTCTCAAATCACCCCCTTCGCCTTCAACTCCAAATACTTATTAATCGTATTAATGGCAAATTGCGTTAATAAATGGCACACAATCCTAGTCGGTAAACTCAAATGTTTCCATTACACTATAAGCTTCATTTAATAACTTTTTACTCAGTTTCTGATCGTATGACACACTTAATTCGTAGTAAATGTCATTACGTTGAAAAATGATGATTCTGCAAGCAGTAGAATAATGCTGAATTTTAGCTGTAAAGGTAATAGCGACTGCATCAACACCTTTGAACTTGATTTTTTCTTCCTTCTGAATGACAATTTTCTCCATGAAATCGGTAGCCATCAATTTTTGTTTATAAGCAATATTGGCAGAATCAATCGTTGCGAACGTAGAGGGTTCTGAAGTTACGAATAATGTCGTGCCAATATATTCGCTACTTTCTTTAAAATCAGGAGTTGCCCCGGATACCATTATTTGGGTTGGTGATTCCGTTGTCCTTACAATCCAGGTGTCAGGATGTTGTATAGCATACGTAGTAGAAGTTTCTTTCTTCCAATCTTTTTGAGCAAATGATTGAAAGGATACAAGAATTAAAAAAAGGCTTAGGTAGTTTTTCATAAATTGGTTTTAAAGTTTATTGTTTCAAATCACCCCCTTAGCCTTCAGCTCCAAATACTTATTAATCGTATTGATCGACAAATCTTCCGGGCGAGTTAGAATACTCTGAATTCCGAATTGTTTTAATTCTCTTGCCAAAGCCCATTTCACTCCGCCCATTTTCTCGGCGATGGTGGCCTGGATCAAATCTTTGTTGCTTGAGACCGGTTGCTGTGAAAGTAATTCGAGTTCGTTGTTCTGGAAGAAAATCACGATGAGTACGTGTCGTTTGTTTAAACGCTGCAGCATCGGAAGTGCTCTGCGCATGGCAAATTCACTTTCGAAATTGGTGAACAGGAATAACAACGAACGCGTTTTGATCTGCGTTCGGATGGTTTGATAAAGCAATTCGTAGTTACTTTCCTTGAAATGCGTTTTTTGGTTGTACAATCCTTCCAAAATGCGGCCAAGCTGCCCGGCGCTTTTATCGGCGGGAATAATGGTCCCGATCTTATCTGAGAAAGTGAACAATCCTGCACGATCGCCTTTTCGTAACGCGATATTGGAAAATACCAGGGAGGAATTGATTGCATAATCGAGCATGTTCATTCCCTCAAATGCCAGTTGCATCGGACGGCTTTTATCAATTAGACAGTAAACCGGCTGCGATTTCTCGTCCTGGTACTGATTTACCATCAGCTCGTTTTTCCGGCTGGTAGCTTTCCAGTTTACGTTGCGGACATCATCGCCCTGAACGTAGTTCTTGATCTGTTCGAATTCGCTTGTGTTTCCGAGACGGCGTACTTTTTTAATTCCCAGCGACTGTGTTTGCGGATTAAAAACCTTTAATTCCATCTGCTTCATCTGCAAAACGGAAGGGTAAACCCTTGCTCCCGAACTGGTCGGAAAACTTACTCTCCGCTGAACCAGGAATAAGGTTGACCGAATAAAAACAACGGCTTCGTTGAATGGATACAATCCTCTTTCGGTTGGTTTGAAAATATATGTGATAGTTTGCTTTGAGCGTGGCAGAAGTAAACGGTTCCAGAATCTTTCGCGCATCTGCATTTCCGTTGGAAATCCTTCGTAAATAGCAACGTTCAAAGGTTGTAAAGTCTGATTGATGATTTCAACCGTAATGGTATTCTCGTCGCCAAGATTCATGCGTTCCGCATAAGTTCGCTGGTACGAAACCGGTTTGCGGATAATATTTACAAGAATGATGTCCAGTAAAGTTGTTCCCAACACGATATAAACCGTCATCTTCCCATAAAACAGCAAATATGGGAACACGTATGCAGCAATCATCAAAGCGATTCCACAGCTACATGCTAAAAAGAAAAAACGGGTCAAATAAAGTGAACGAAACATAGGATCAGTTTATCTTGGAACCTCAATGGTTTGAACGATTTCACGAATCACATCTTCTACCTGAATTCCTTCCATATCTGCTTCCGGAGTTAAGATCAAACGATGGTTCAAAACGTGAATGGCTACAAACTGAATATCATCAGGAGTTACAAAATCTCTTCCGCGAATTGCAGCAAATGCTTTGGCCGCCTTTACGATGGAAAGTGATGCACGCGGTGATCCTCCAAGAAATAATTTCGCGTGGTTTCTTGTTTTATGAACTACCTGGGCAATGTAACTGATCAAACGATCTTCAATGATTACTTTCTCAACAATACGCTGAGCTTTTGCCAATTCGTCTGTTGTGAACACGGCCATTATTTCTTCCAGGTCAGGAGCTTTAGTCTGCTCTTTGTATCTGTTCAGGATCGTGACTTCTTCTTCCAGGTTCGGATAATCCATTTTCACCTTGAAGAGGAAACGGTCTAATTGTGCTTCAGGTAAGTTGTAAGTTCCTTCCTGTTCAACAGGGTTTTGAGTTGCAACTACCAGGAATGGGAATCCCATTGTATATTGGTTTCCGTCATACGTGATCTGACGCTCTTCCATTACTTCGAAAAGTGCAGCCTGCGTTTTTGCCGGCGCGCGATTAATCTCATCGATCAAAACGATATTGGAAAAAATCGGTCCTTGCTTAAACGTAAATTCGCTGTCCTTCATATTGAAGATCGAGGTACCGATTACGTCTGAGGGCATTAAATCGGGCGTAAACTGGATTCGCGAAAAATCTACTTTAAGCACTTTTGCCAATCCTTTTGAGGAAAGAGTTTTTGCTACTCCGGGAACACCTTCAAGCAGGATATGACCGTTTGCAAAAATTCCGGCTAATAACAACTCAATCATTTCTGATTGACCGATAATGTATTTGCGTAATTCCTCTCTTACACGATTCACTTTTTGGGCAACCCAAAGCAATTCGCTTTGATCTCTTTGCTGGAAACCTGTAGATTCCGACACGGCAGAAGGAACTTCAGTTTGCGCAGGTACTGCTTCATTCGGCATGTAAGCAGAATGATCTTTTTGCTCCTGGCTTTGGCCATCGTTACCCGTTGGGTTTTCCGGCAAGTTTTCTTCGTTATTCATCATGCTGTTTTACGTTTGATGTGTTCTATAATCTGGTTGAGCGCGTACTTGCTTCTCTTAGACAATAAGCCGTTTGAGATGCGGATTGTACCGCTGTTTTCTGAAGTAAATTCAGTGTGTGTTTTGTGAACGGTTGTGTTGATCGATTCCTTTATATTCAAAATGGTTTTACCCCAAATGAGTTTGTTGTAAATGAGCTGCTCGTCGTTTACTACCAATACCGGAACGAGGATCAAACGCGCTGTTAAGAATAACAGGAAGCTTCCGACCATTGCCACCACGATCCCGGTTCCACCTCCTACAATCAGTAATTGCAGTCCTTTCAGGAAAATCATCATAGCAAAAAGAAATGCTGTTCCACCAATGAGGGCAGATCTGTGCAGTTCCAGTTTTTTTCCGGCAATAAATACCTTATCATATTCTTTGCGAACTCCGGTTTTTCGATAGAATTCGTTTATTTTTCGATATACCAGCCCTAAATGCGCATTATTCACATCATTTTTTCGAGGATCAAGCAATCGCACCAATTCTTTCACATCTTCTGCCGGATAACCGGTTTTTTCTATCAGGCGCTGAATATTCTCTTCGCGCTTTTCAGGTCTGTGAAGATCAATATAGAAATAGCGGTTAACCTGGGTATAGAAATTTCTGCGCATCAGTTGCAGCACTCCGATGGGGGAGTTTTTCGATAAGTAAATACTGCTTAGCGTTTCAACAAAAGCAATGGACATGTTTCGTTTCGGGGCAAGTCCTTCAATCACATTTTCTTTTCGCTTCGTTCTGAAAATAATGAATAGCGCAATGAGTCCCATTACAAAGAAGAATGCCGTCCGCAGCGCATCATTTTGAATGATAAATTGCAGATAGGAATTGTCGCGTTGTAATTCTCCTTCGCCCTGGTTAAACGGATCGAACGGTTCTTCTTTTGGCGGAAGTGCAAATGCAAGAACAACTACGGGACGATTTTTCGGAACGTACTTCAAAATAGCCGCAGCATGTGCGTACCCGTTTCGTGTTACAACCTGGTAGTTCTTAAAAAGCTTCGGATTGGTATGGAAATGCATTTTTCCTTTCCCGAGCTTCATATAGAAAGCCGTTGGTTTGTTAACCGCAAACATGTATGCCTTATACGTTGTATCGCGAATGTTTTTCTCATTGAAAATGTACCAGTCGTCGGTTAAGGTATCATTTTGATAAACTGTCGAATAACACAAAGAAGTATCTCCGACCCATTGATAGAATTTATCATTGTATTCCCACGAAAGCGCATTGGGTTCAAAAAAGGAAGGATAACTTTCCGCATTAATGGTTTCGAATGAAAGGAACATATTTGAACCCGCGTATACGTGTTTGGTTAGTTCTTCCAAAATTCCCTGGTCCATGTACAGGTCATTCGAAACGAAAAGAAAGGTACAGCTGTCTAATTTTTTGATGGTTTTAAGCTGTTCGTATTTTTCTACAATGTAGAACGAATCTTTGGTGTGGGCCTGCAACAAATTCTTGAAAAGCGCCAGGTCCTGGGGTTCTTTTGAACGGAAATCATATTCGGTTTCCCAGTTATGGTAGATTTCATTTTTGGATGAGGATGAAGAACCGCCACTATCAAATAACCAAAGAACCAGTACTACAAAGAGTACCAGGGATGCAAGCGCTATGATTATTCGTTTATTCATTTCAATCCTTCCAGTTTTTTATAAGCACTTACCAGATCAGGTAGAATATCATAATATGCATCACGGTCTATTTCGTAATCACCGTACCAAACAATATCGTAATTGGAAACAATTTTTTCGAACTCGGAAACACCGGGTTTGCCCTGCATTTCGATGATATAGTGCATATTTGTTTTTTCCTTCTTCCAGTAAAGCATTTTGCGGTTCAGCAATTCTTTCATGGCGAAAAGGAAATAGATCCGCACACATTCTTTGTAATTCCCGCCGGCCTCAGCTTCTTCCAAACGCAATTCCAATTCTGTTTTAGAAATGGTCTCGGGGTTCATGTCTTCTTCCAAAGGTTCGAACGGAATGGTTTTTTCGCCTGGTTTTATGCTTGTAATGATGAGGTAAATGATGAATAATCCGAGCAGTATCAAAACAATGATCCCAACCGTACTCCATCCATCCCAGGAAACGTCGTTGCTGTTATAGCTGGATGATGAATTCGAACTGTTCGTAGAATACTGCGGTTCTTCTTCCTCTTCTTCCTCGGGGAATTCTGCGGGTTCCGGTTTTACAATGTTTGGATCGCCTTTTAAGGTTCCGCTTTTATCGCCTTTTGGGTTTTTAGGAATGGCTTTCCCGCTCTGAATTTGCTGCGGAGAATATGGTTTTCCCTGGTAAGGCTGAATCACGTAATTGGAACCATGCGTTGAAGAAGATGAGCGAACGGGGTCCTGGTCTAAATCTTTCGGATAAGTGTAATCGCCTTTTTGCGGGCCTTTGTATTTATCGCTTTTATCGTAACCAACTTGCTTGTGAATCTTTTTCCATTCTTTGGCAACGGGTTTTTCAGTTTGTTTTTGTGCAAAAAGAGAACCTGAGACAACCAGGCAAAGTACGATATGGAGGAAACGTTTAATCAAAATCTATTTTTGTTTCCTGTGTACGTTTGCGTTTTCCGAATTTTTCAAACTCTTTCTTCAGCCCGAATGCGGTTTCTTTTTCTCTAACCGTATAAAAGACAAAGCCAAGCATAATGACAAATAACGGCATTGTGAAGAGAATGAAAAGAATGTAAACGATCTGGCGGACAATGTTGCCCGGAACCATAAAGTTATCTGTATAATGGCGTGAAATGTACGAAACGAATTTGGCCAAAACGTCCAGCAAGTCGGGAAGCATGGGCTCTTTAACGAAATAGTTGTCCTGGTAACTGAAAACACCGGCAATGAGCTGCGCAAAAAGGAAAATAATGAATGAATAGAGCAGGAAAGTCAGAAGCAGCGTTCCGTAAGACTGCATACTGAATTTGAAACCGTTCCCCAATCGGCGGAAGAAAGATTCTTCTCCCAGCGCCGGTGTAACGCATGTTAACACAAATAATGGGGCAATGAAGAAGAGAATGGTGTAATAATACCAGGGAACGAGGAAAATAATTGCGAAAAAGAGCAGACTTCCAACATATACAAGCGGAAGTTTACTGTAATTGAAACGAATCATTTTCTTCCAGGTGAACGGTTCATGCTGATGAACAAAACCGTAGCATGTGGTTGTGATGAGCTGTGCTGCTACAATACTCCAGCCGAAAATGGCAATCCAGTCTGTTTTCAGCAGGAAGTCGGTTCCGGTAATTAAATTTAGCTGGTACGACCAATCGTATGTATGCTGAGCTGTAAGATCTGTATAACGAAGTGTGTCCTGAAGAATCAGGATTGCAATGATGATTGGTCCTGAGAAAAGGAGGTTTGCTTTAATGATTTTCCCAATGTGAACGCGATAATATGAGAATGATTCAGCGAACAGTTCACCGAATGTACGCATGCGTACCAGGCTGAATGTGCTTTTGAAATTCTTTATCGGCGGCTCGTTCTCATAAACCAAATGCGGGTTTCTGCGAGCAACAATGATCGGGTAAAGAATGAAGTAGAAGACAATGATTGCAAAACAGAAGAAGATCAAAACCCATTTCGACCACTCACTAAGAACGGCATAATTATGAGTTACGTAACTTTCAAGGAATCCGGCAACAATGAAGAACGGAATCAAACTCATCATGATCTTCAATCCACGTTTTGCTGCAAACTGCAAGCTTTGCATCCGGGTGTAGGAACCGGGGAAAAGCAAACCGTTTCCTAATGTAATTCCGGCACCTCCGGCAATAACGATTGAACTGATCTCAAAAGCACCATGAATCCAAATGGTTAGAAACGCCACCAGAAAAACACCTTTAGTGTAGAAATATGTTTGAAAAACACCCACCATGACAGCGTTTTGCATCAACATAATATGCGTTCCTATTCCAAATGCTATCCCGAATATGAAACAGCGAAAGGCAACCTGGATATTGTTGAGCGTAATATCAATGAACATTTCCAGCTGACTCTGGCTTTGGTAGATGTCGAGCGGATTTCCCTTTGCAATAAATTCGTTGGTAACAGAAACATACTGATCCGAAAGCACCACTTTCGCAAAATCCGGGTTGTTAATGGTTGTAATACAGCCAATGAAAATCCAGATGCATGAAAGAATAAAAGCAAATTGTAAATTCTTACGAGAACGATAAAGTTCTAAAGGAATGGAAGTCTTCCAAACCGTAAATAATTTCCGGAGCGATTCACTTCTTTCCTGGTGAACCAGGTTATGAATTCCCTGTGCCAGCTGATTTAGATAAACACGAACCGTGCGCTTACTGTAGAAAGTTTGTGCGTAACTAAGATCGTCGGTGATATCAGTATATAAATCAGATAATTCTTCGGGATCGGCAGCTTCATTAGCGGCAAGTTGCTGGAACTTGTGCCATTTCTTTTTATTCTGCTCGATGAAGGAAGTTTCTTTCATGGTTTGAGGAACTAAAAATATTGATTTTCTGCTGATTTGGTTACTTTCTTCGTTCTTTTTTATCGACAAAACCTAAGGAAACGAAAAAAGGCTGTAAAATTAATTACAACCTTTAGTCTGAAAGGGGTGCATTTGTGTTCATTGATATTCTTTTCTCTGGTTCTTCAGAAAGTTATCAGTTTTCTTATTTTAAACCTAAAGGCATCTGCGGGAAGCTTTGGAGCCCTCTCGTTAGAAGACTAGTTTTTTCCTCCTTTTTTGTGGAGAATCTCGAATTTGCCGATTTTCAGATAGAAACCTGAAGGATCAGATTCTGTTGTTTCTTTTTGACGTCGGAAATCAATGTCGGTTTTAAATTGTTTCGACAAACCGGTTGTAATTGGTTCAATCGGGTTACTCATTGAGCCGTATGCAACGTAAGAACTCATTTGGTCATTGGATTGTGTAATCTCTGTTTTTTCTGTTACACGATTTGCAATTTCCGGTTGATTCGGGAATAAACTTCCGCGATCATTTGTGATATTCTTGTTCGGTGTTTGCTGATTTTCTTTGTTTTCCTTATTTTCTTTTTTCTCTTCCCTGAAATTGTTCTCGGCTAACGGTGCATTCTCCTGTTTGGAAGTTTTATACAGGTGTTTTGCCTGTGTGCCGTTATTTCCATTATCCGATTGATCGTTTTTAAAATCAATTTTGTGTTCGTCCCCGTTGGTATCTTTTTGTATAGA
>CBFGMW010000018.1:0-13019 GCA_965649925.1 uncultured Fluviicola sp. | reverse complement strand
AACCACCAGGGCCCGGATGGGAACACGGCGTTAATGTATGCGGTATTGAACCAGAATATGAAAATGGTTCAGGCACTAATCAATGCCAACGCTGATTTGAAAATCACAAACAAAGACAGTCAAACAGCACATTCATTGGCGCTTTCTCTTGACGATAAAGAAATTCAGAAAAAGGTTGAGATAAAATAAACAATCTGGCGGTTAACATAAATTAACAACGCGTGTAAACCCCAGCGGGCTTTCTTTTCCATCTTTGTGAGTTACGATTAATTTACACTATGGATACAATTCCGCTAACACCGTCTGAACAACTGCACGAACTAGCTCAAAAGGTCACAATTGAAGCTGCTTCATTCGAACAATTACGCCAGGAAATTGGAAAAGTAATTGTAGGCCAGGATAAAATGGTTCGCGCTTTATTACTGGCACTGCTTGCCGATGGACATGTTTTACTTGAAGGAGTTCCCGGTTTGGCTAAAACACTTGCTATCCGAACACTTTCCGATGCTGTAACAGGTGATTTTTCGCGTATCCAATTTACACCCGACTTACTTCCCGCCGATGTTACTGGTACATTGATCTATCATCAGAAAACGGAACAGTTTGCAGTGAAGAAAGGTCCTGTTTTTGCCAATTTCGTATTGGCTGATGAGATTAACCGCGCACCGGCAAAAGTTCAGTCGGCATTATTGGAAGCAATGCAGGAACGTCAGGTTACTATTGGCGACAGCACGCATCCATTGCCGAAACCGTTTTTAGTTCTGGCAACACAAAACCCGATTGAACAGGAAGGAACGTATCCGCTTCCGGAGGCACAAGTCGATCGTTTTTTGTTTAAAGTAGTGTTAACATACCCGACAAAACAGGAAGAGCAACTGGTTCTCCGTTCGAATGTTCGTACAGAAGGCTTGAGTTCAGTTTCCAATATCTTAACATCAGATCAGATCTTATCTGCCCGTAAACTGGTTAGATCCATTTACCTTGACGAGAAAATTGAACGATACATTGTTTCCATTGTGCATGCAACACGTTTCCCGCATGAAGCCGGTTTAAGCCAATTGAATAAGTATATTTCTTTCGGAGCTTCACCACGAGCCAGTATTAATTTGGCTTTGGCAGCTAAAGCAAATGCATTTTTGGAAAACAGGGCATTCGTTATTCCGGAGGATGTTCGAACGGTTGCATTGGAAGTTTTGCGTCACAGAATTGGTTTGAACTATGAAGCAGAAGCCGATGGTATTAAAAGTGACGAACTGATTGAACAATTGTTGCAACGCGTAGAAGTTCCATAACGAAATGGATCATTCCGAAATACTCAAGCAGGTTCGAAAGATCGAATTGAAAATGCGTGGCTTGGCGCAGCATGTTTTTGCTGGTCAATACCAAAGTGCATTTAAAGGCCGGGGTATGTCGTTTAGTGAAGTACGCGCCTATCAATACGGCGATGATGTACGAAGTATCGATTGGAATGTCACAGCACGTTTTCGTTCACCGCATATTAAAGTTTTTGAGGAAGAAAGAGAATTATCGGTTTTCCTGGTGATTGATGTATCGGGTTCCATGTATTTCGGGATGTCGAACCAATCAAAGATAAGTCTGGCTGTTTTACTGGTTGCAACGCTTGGTTTTTCAGCAGCAACAAATGGCGATAAAGTAGGAGTAGTTTTGGTTTCTGATGAGGTAGAAGATTACATTCCGCCGAAAAAAGGCGCAGATCACGTTCATTTTATTATTCGCAGAATCCTGAATTTGAATCCGAAAAGTAAAAAAACCGATTTTTTTTAATGTATATTATTGTTGCTATATCTACACAAACAGAAAAGTATTTGTTTCGTTCTGAGTGATTTCCCAAATCCTTCAGGAATGAAAGACGATTTGCTGAAGTTGAAGAAAAAACACGATGTAATCGGCATTCAACTGAGTGATGAAGGCGAAAGAACACTTCCAAAAGTAGGTTTTGTTCGCTGGTACAATGCAGAAACACAAAGCACATCCTGGATTGATACCTCTTCAGGCGTTGCACGAAAAGAAATTGAAAGCAAGAAGGAGAAACGGGATCTGGAAATTCAGCAATTGTTTCATTCTATCCAGCTCGATTTCCTTGCGCTCGATACAAGTCAGGATCCGTACAACCAATTAGTCACTTTATTCCGCCATAGAAAATGAAACAGTTTCTCTTAGTCGGAATCGGGTTGTTGTTTTCCTTTGCAGGCTTTACTCAAAAAGCGCGTGCGTTTTGGGAACACGATACTGTTTTAGTGGGTAAACACGCTATTCTGAAAATCATTGTTACCGATGTCCCCGAACAAATGAAATGGTCGAAGATTGTAAGTGCAACGAATATCGAAATTCGTCATACGGGAGAAGAACTTTATAAAAAAGAGGGTGAAATAGAAGTTTTTCATGTCTCCAAAGATTACAACAAGAAAAATCGCAGCTTCACTATTCTTGCAGATATTATGGCTTGGGATACTGCCAATTATCAAATCCGGGAGTTGTCATTTGAATTGTACTCCAAAGACTGGAAAACGAAAGACAGTACTTTGTTTGCGAAGGTTCCCGAACTTGCCGTAGTCTTTGAAAAGAAACATGTCGACACATCAATTACTGAAATTCCGCTAGTAGAAGTAAATGATCCCTGGCGCTGGCTGAAAGATTATTGGTGGATTATTGCGCTGGTACTCGCGATTCCCACAGGGTTTTATTTGTGGAATAAACGAAACAAAACCACCTTTTCTGATCGTGAAACACTTAAAAAAATCACTCTGAAACGTTTGGAAACTCTGCGTGGTAAAAAACTGTGGCTGAAAGGCGATGTTGAGAAACATTATGTGGAATATTCGCATATTCTGCGTTCCTTTCTTTCTGAACGGTACAACCATAATTTTTTGGGTAAAACAAGCTTCGAAACTCAGGTTAGTTTGAAGGTTTTTGGTGTTGAGCAGCAAGTGATAGACCGTGTAAAGAAATTGTTGCTGGAATCTGATTTTACCAAATTCGGTAAATCGCAGCCAGGCGAAGAACAGATCATTACCAGTATGAATAAACTGGAAGAGTTAATTGTTGAATTGAGTCCATTAGATATTCCTGCCAATGAACACGTTTAACATAGCCATTTGGGAATATTCGTTCTATGCGCCCGGTATTTTATACTTACTGGTGCTGGTTCCGATCGTAGTTTTTTTCTGGGATTGGCTCCATAGAAGAGACCAGGGCCAGTTGAAGTTTTCCGGATCAGATCAGGAGCAATCCATGATAAAAGGCGGCTACGTGCTCGTTTTTCGCTTAATTATTGCGGTATTTTATGGATTGGGAATCACCATGCTCATTACCGCAGCGGCAAAGCCGTATCATCCCAACTTTGATCCTCCAAAGATCAATTACAAAAATGGAATAGATATTATTCTGGTGATTGACGCTTCCGGATCTATGCTCAGCGAAGATTTGGAGCCAAACCGTTTGGAAGCTACAAAAACAGTAGCAAAAGAATTTGTCGATTCCAGAAAAGGCGATCGTGTGGGGCTGGTTGTTTTTGAAGGCGAAGCATATTCCGCTTGTCCTGCTACGATAGATTACGAAGCATTAAAAGAGCAAATAACCAATATTCAGCCCGACCGGGTTGCAGGTGGAACCGCAATTGGAATGGGATTAGGCGTAGCGGTTACACGATTAAGAAGTGACAGTTTAAAATCGAAGGTAATTATTCTGCTTACCGACGGAATGAACAATGCCGGGACCATTGAACCAATGGAAGCCGCAGCTTTGGCGAAGAATAAGAATTGTAAAGTTTATACCATTGGTGCAGGTTCTAACGGAATGGCGCCAACACCTGTTCCCACCCCATTTGGAATTGAATATCAGCAGCAGGCAGCTGAAATTGACGAACCAACCTTAAAAGCCATTGCGAAAGAAACAGGTGGTAAATATTTCCGTGCAACAGACAGAAACAGTCTGCGGAGTGTTTACACCGAAATTGACAGGCTCGAAAAAAGGAAAATAGAAGATAATTATGTTGGAACTCAGCCGCCGATGACGCTTTTTCCTTTTTTCTTTTGGGGAATCTTGTTTTTGATCATTGCCTGGAGTGTACAACGCTGGAAATTTACCTTAGATGATTAGTGGGTCAAGAGCATATAATCAATTGCTGCTTTGGGTAGGAATCCTGGAAGCTTTCTTCTGGATTGTGTTTTTGTTCTTCCTGAATCCGTTCGGTGAATTTTTGGGAGCTTATTCCTGGCTTCATCCGGAGTATTTTTGGTTTTTGATTGTTCTACCTTTGTTCCTTGTTGCATCTGTTTTTCATTGGAAGTATAAAAGCAAATTGGCGGAACTATACGGAACTTCAGCAAAAACAGCCATTTTAACTGTTCGTTTTAAAACTGTCCGTGCATTTCTGCATTATTTATTGCTTCGAAGCGTTTTCTTTTTTGCTATTCTCGCACTTGCTCAGCCCGTTAAAGGTTCCAGGAAAGTGAACGGAACAAAGCGGATGCTCGATATTGTTATTTGTCTGGATGTTTCGAATTCCATGAATACAAAAGACATGAGCGGGGGGCAATCACGACTTGAAGCTGCTAAGAATTCAATTTCCGAATTGGCTAACGGTTTGCATGGCGAGCGCATTTCTGTTATCATCTTCGCGAATTCTGCTTTCACCCAATTACCCCTGACGGCAGATATTGGCGCTGTAAAAATATTCGTTCCTGAAATCTCTACCAACCTTATTTCCGATCAGGGAACAAACGTTGGTTCTGCATTCGAACTGGCTTTAAAACAGTTTAAAGACGAAGATGCAGGAAGAAACGTTTTAGTGATCACAGATGGTGAAGATCATCAGAAAGACTGGCATAAGAATTTGGCTTTGTTACAGGAGAAAAAAGTTGGTTTCACATTTCTGGGTCTGGGAACCGAAAACGGCGGCCTTGTTCCGAAAGATCCTGAATACCCAGAGCTAGGCTACAAAAAGTACAACGGTTCTACTGTTGTTTCAAGATTGGATAAAAGCGGAATCCGGCAGATGGCAGGAAGCTGTAATGGAAGTGTGATTTTTTCGTCTAATGCATACCCGGACCTGAGACAGCTGGCAAGTATTTATAAAAATTCAAAGACCAAGACCGTCAAAAAAACAACATTCAATGTTTCGGTGAATTATTATCAAATCCCGCTTTTTATTGCAATTTGTTGCTTTGTACTGTATCTTTTTCTTCCACAAATCGTAAATCGAAAAAAATGAAACTTAAAATCCATTTATCCTTACTTCTGGTATTTCTGAGCTTTGCGTTTAGCGGATATTCTCAGCATTATCAGGACACGATTAATGCGGCAAGAAATGCCAGCAATCAGGGACAATATAAGAAAGCGTTAAAGTATTATAAATCGGCAGAGAGGATCACGCCAAAAGAAGTAGATTTGTCTCAGGAAATGGGTCAAACCGCATACAAAGCCGGTGACTTTGAAACTGCAGAAAGATGCTTTGATGATTTAGCCGCAAAATCAAAAACGTCTAAACAGCGTTCTACTCATATAACTGATAGTGGTATATCGAGTATGAAAGCCGAATCTTACGCAGCAGCGGAGGAAAAGTTTAAAGAGGCAATGCGCAATGATCCTTCCAATGAGAAGGCACGTCAACTGTACATGGAAGCTAAACGCTTGAGAAAACAACAAGAGGAAGCTGAAAAGGACAAAGACAAAGAGAAAGGCGATCAGGAGGACGAAGGAAAGGATAAGAAAGATCAGAATGATCCGAAAGATCCGGGTGAGAAAGACGGTCAAAATCAAAAAAAACAAAACAACGCGAATAAAAACAAAAAATCTTCGAAAGGAGATTCCCAGGGGCAGTCAAACGGGCAGCCGGAGGGAACCTTAGAAGACAAACAAACTGAGCGGAAGCTTGACGAGTTAAGTCGTCAGGAAATGGACGCAAAACGAAGAATGAATGGTACAAATGGTTCTCATCCTGGTAAAAAAACAACTAAAGACTGGTAGTTTCCCGTTTTTAGTTTTGCTTTTATGCTGCTCGAGCCTTTTCAGTTTCGGACAGCGTACGGTTGTTGCGCTTTCTGCAGATCAAAAAAATGCAGAAGTTGATGAAACAATCGTTTTTCGTGTTTCTACAAATGTAGAAGGGCCAATTAATATTGATTTCCCGTCAGAATTTGAAGTTGATTATGGTGTAATGCACCAGATCAGCCAGGAAATGGATCCTTCCGGAAAATTAAAAACTTACTATATCACTCAAAATACCGGTTCTTTCAACAAGGCCGGAACCTATACTTTTTTTGCAACTGTTACTCATAAAGGACAGGCGTGTAAATCAAACAAGATCACCATTACCGTTGAAGAAAATAAAGGAGCCGGTACAACCATTAACTCGAGCGATCCTGTTTTCGGTTATATCGAAGCGAAAAAAACAACTGTTTACGAAGGTGAACCGGTTTTATTAAATGCAAAAGTCATATCTCGTTATCCGATTGTAAACATAGAAGGGTATCAGCCGTTCAAGAACGATAAAAATGCCGAAGAGCATGTGTTCACCAATGTTCGGGAATATGTTGAAGAAACAAAATTGAATGGCAAAACCGTTCAAACTTTCGAGTACGGAAAACAATTACTCATTCCTGTTGCAACCGGAAAGTGCAGAATCAAACCTTTTGAGATGGCTTTGCGCTGCCATAGCAGTATTTTCGACCGCACGTTCCATATTAAATCAAGTGGTTTGTCTATAACAGTTAAGCCATTGCCGAAAGGTGCTCCGGCAAATTTCATTGGCGCAGTGGGTGTTTACGATGTGAAAAGCGAATTAAGCGATGTTTCCAAATTAAGAGTTGGTGATGTATTTCAACTGAAGGTAATTGTTTCCGGAACGGGTAACATTCACAATATAAGTGATCCGAAAATAGCAATTCCACCGGGATGTAAGCTGTATGGAGATGTTGAGAGGGAAGAAGAATTTGAATTTACCGAAAGTGGGGTAAGCGGAGCCATTGTTTTCATTTATAATATCCAGTTATTGCAGGAAGGTGAATTTGGATTTGATGCTCCGGGGATTTCTTATTTTGATCCGGGAAAAGCAAAATATATCAATATCCATACTACTCCTTTTACAATTTTATTAGGAAAAAAGAGCAGTACAATCGTTGGTAGAAACACATCCAATCAATCCAATGTGAAAGATGTTGTAATGGGGCCGGTTCCTAAAAAGACAGATGCTAAATCTGATTCGGGATTAAACCTGCCACTATATTTGGGAATAGGAATTCCAGGGCTTGCCTGTACCTTTTTCCTTTTCTTTTTGCTTGGTCGCAAGAAACGCTCAAATGAAGAGCATAAACAGGCTATTCTTATTGAAGAAAAAGAAATGTTAGCCCTGGAGGCTGTTACAACTGATTTTTGGAATGAGGTACTGAAAGATCCGTCTGATTCAAATCATATTTCAGTTCTTCTACCGAAAGCAATAATTCAAATACTTGAGAAAAAGTATGGACTTCAGAATACAAGCAGAGAACGTGTTTTAGCGGCTCTTGGCGATTCAGATCGAAGCCAAGAACAGGAAATTCGTCAAATTATCAGCGTCTGTGATCATTTCCGCTACGGATTCGGTGTACAGGAATTGCCGACAGAACAGTTGATTTCCAGAGTAAAAGAATTATTAGCTGTTTAAACAATCCTTAGGCGCCAATAATTTTTTTGACTGAAACCAAAGAATTTCAAATTAAATATTACTTTTACACCACAAAACACGTAGTCATGAGCATTTTTGGAATCGTATTGTTTTTATTGATCGGAGGGATGGCATTTTGGATGTTATTATTCCTTATGGGATTTGTACTTCCTTTCTGGATCACTTTGGGAATCAATCAAAAAATGCGTCCGAAACGTGTTTTTGAAAAAGACGAAGAAGAGAAAAAATAAGATCTATCTAAGATATATTGAAACGCCCATCATAAGATTGGGCGTTTTTTTGTTGAAGAAGATAAGAAAATAACTTTGACAGATGTAATTGTTGAAAAAGTTTTTTATCTTTGCCTCCCTGTTTGAGGACCAGACAGGTAATAATAATAAAAAAACAAACTGTTATGTACGCAATCGTAGAGATAGCAGGGCAGCAATTTAAAGTGCAAAAAGACCAAAAGATCTTTGTACACCGTTTAGATGCAGAGACAGGATCAAAAGTAGAGTTTGATCGTGTTTTGTTGGTAGAGAACGGAGGTAAAGTGAACATTGGCGCCCCAGCTATAGCAGGAGCTTCGGTTTCTGCCCAAGTGTTAGACCACATTAAAGGAGACAAAGTAATTGTTTTCCGCAAGAAAAGAAGAAAAGGGTATGTGAAAAGAAACGGTCACCGTCAATCTTTCACGCAGATTACCATAACAGATATTAAAGGTTAATCTTTCTTTCGTTTAAACGAAAGAAGTAATAAGAAATACAATGGCACACAAAAAAGGAGTCGGTAGTTCCAAAAATGGTCGCGAGTCAGAAAGCAAGCGCCTTGGAGTAAAAATTTACGGTGGTCAGGCTGCAATTGCAGGAAACATCATCATTCGTCAGCGTGGTACTCAACACCACCCTGGAACGAACGTTGGTATTGGTAAAGACCATACGTTATATGCGTTAACTGATGGAATGGTTGCATTCCGTAAGAAAAAAGATAATCGTTCGTTTGTATCGGTAGTTCCGTTTGAGACTGCTGAGGCTTAAGAATTTTGAATAATTTGTGAAGGCGAGCAGCATTAGTTGTTCGCCTTTTTTTATATTTCCCAATCGTTTTTGGGAATGAGGATTCCTCAAAAACCAACTATTGAATAACAGAAAAAAAATATCGTTATGCTAGAAATGACTAGAATTCGCGCTGAAAGAGATGCTATTATCACAGCATTGAAAAAGCGTAACATCGATGTTACAGAAACAATCGACGAAATTCTGACCAGAGATAAAGAATGGAGAACTGCTAAAGCCACTATGGAAGCTGCTACTTCTGAAATGAATATTCTTGCAAAGAAAATTGGTGAGTTGATGAAGAGTGGTAATGTGCTTGAGGCTGCAGACGTTAAGCTTGAAGTTGCTGCGATAAAGATTCAAGAGAATACCGCAAGAGAAGTCGTAAACGAACATGAAGCAGCAATAACAAATCTCTTATACCAAATTCCGAATGTTCCCAACAGTTTAGTGGTTGCAGGAAAGAACGAGGAAGATAACGAAACAATTCTGGTAGAAGGCGAACCTGCAATTTTACATAAAGGCGCGCTTCCGCATTGGGAATTGACGAAGAAATTCGACATTATCGACTTTGAGCTGGGAGTGAAAATTACCGGAGCAGGTTTCCCTGTTTACAAAGGAAAAGGAGCAAAACTGCAGCGTGCATTGATCCAGTTTTTTCTGGATGAAGCGGAAAAAGCCGGTTACGAAGAGTTTATTGTTCCTCACGTTGTAAATGAAGCCAGTGCTTATGGTACAGGGCAGCTTCCGGATAAAGAAGGCCAGATGTATTATATGCCGGTTGATGATTTATATATGATTCCAACGGCTGAGGTTCCATTGACAAATATTTACCGCGATGTTTTACTCCCTGACGAGAATTTCTCTATTAAAATGACCGGTTACACACCGTGTTTCAGAAGAGAAGCCGGAAGTTATGGAGCGCATGTACGTGGTTTGAATCGTTTGCACCAGTTCGATAAAGTAGAAATTGTACGTATTGAGCATCCGAAAAACACCGAGCGCGCTTTAAATGAAATGGTCGACCATGTAAAAGGATTGTTGGCTAAACTTGGATTGCACTACCGTATTTTACGTTTATGCGGCGGAGACACAGGTTTCGCTTCTTCCATGACTTACGATTTTGAAGTGTTTTCTGCGGCGCAGGAAAAATGGCTCGAAGTGAGCTCTTGTTCTCGTTTTGATACGTTCCAGGCAAATCGTTTGAAGTTGCGTTTCAAAGCTGAAGACAAGAAAAACTACCT
This sequence comes from uncultured Fluviicola sp., assembly GCA_965649925.1. GTDB lineage: Bacteria > Bacteroidota > Bacteroidia > Flavobacteriales_D > Crocinitomicaceae > Fluviicola. Next base: position 3,057 of record CBFGMW010000018.1, on the reverse strand, counting down.
GGTTCATACATTGAATGGTTCTGCTTTGGCATTACCGCGAATTATGGCCTCAATCATGGAAAATTATCAGACATTGGACGGAATTGAAATCCCGGAGGTGCTGCATAAATACACTGGTTTCACCAGAATTGATTAGAAAGCAGAATAAAAAAAGTCGGAATTAAAAAAAAGCAGTCGGGGCGAAAAATTTTTCGCCCCGACTGCTTTTTTTTAATATTTTCGCTCTCAGTTAATGCTCGCCAGAGATTTCCCTGTCATTTCAAGCGGCGAAGCAATTCCCATTCTGGAAAGAATAGTCGGAGCTACATCAGCCAAAATCCCATCTGAAAGTTGAATGTGCTGATTTTGAGTCACAAGTACCACCGGAACCGGATTGAGCGTATGAGCCGTATTCGGAGTTCCGTCGGCATTAATGGCCAGATCAGCGTTTCCGTGATCAGCGATAATCAGAAGTTCGTAGTTTAATGTTTTAGCCAGTTCAACAATCTCTCCCAAACATTGATCAACGGTTTCTACTGCTTTTACAATTGCAGGGTAAACACCAGTGTGACCAACCATATCAGGATTGGCAAAATTCAAACAAAAGAAATCAGGTTTCGTTTTCTCCATTGCTTCCAGAATGCTCTCTTTTACTTCAACTGCGCTCATTTCAGGCTGTAAATCGTAGGTTGCAACCTTTGGTGATTTAACCAGAATGCGTGATTCACCCTTGAACTCTGTTTCCTTACCACCACTGAAGAAGAACGTTACATGAGGGTATTTCTCGGTTTCGGCAATGCGGATTTGTGTTCTGTCCATTTTGCTGAGAACTTCACCTAATGTCTTATCCAAATTGTCTTTTTCAAAAACAACTTTCACCTTTTTGAAACGAACATCGTAACTCGTCATGGTTATCAGATTAACCGGAACGGGCGACATGTTGTACTCATGAAACGCCTTTTGTGTAAGCGCTTCTACAATTTCCCGCGGCCTGTCGGTTCTGAAATTGAAACACAGAATCGTATCGCCTTCTTCAATTTTCCCGTTAACAGCAGGGTTCACATGTGCTTCAAGAAATTCATCTGTAATGCCCTCTGCGTAACTTGCAAGGAGAGCGTCTCTTCCGTTTGAGAATGCCTGGCCTTCACCATGGACCATTAAATTGTATGCCTTTTGAATCCGTTCCCAGCGATTATCGCGATCCATGGAATAATAGCGGCCAATAATACTGGCTAAATGCCCTGTTGTACTTTCTATTTTCTGCTCCAGGGCTTCAATGAATGCAGCACCACTTTTTGGGTCACAATCTCTGCCATCGGTAAATGCGTGAACGAATGTATTCTCAATTCCGTATTCAGCTGCCATTTCCAGTAAGGCGTGTAAATGTGCCTGCGAACTGTGTACACCGCCTTCCGAAACCAGGCCGAAAAGATGCAGTTTTTTACCCGAAGCTTTTACTTCGCCGAAAGCTTTTTTCAATACAGAATTTTCTTTGAATTCACCGTCGCGAATACTTTTATTGATGCGTGTTAACTGCTGGTAAACGATTCTTCCTGCACCGATATTCATGTGGCCTACTTCTGAGTTACCCATTTGTCCGTCAGGCAGGCCTACAGCTTCACCACAGGCTGTTAGTCTGGCGTTAGGATAAGTTTGTAGTAAACTATCCATTATGGGAGTGTTTGCTGCATGGATGGCGTCAGATGAAGAGCCATTTCCAATTCCCCAGCCGTCTAAAATGATGAGTCCGATTTTCTGATTATTCATAAGGCAAATAAAGTTGAAAGCAAGCGCCTTGATTTTTTTGAAGTTTATACTGAAGATTACCACGCAGTTTTCTGCTCATTTCGTAAGCGATGAATAGGCCTAAACCGGTTCCTTTGGTACTACGCGTTTCTTCGTTTTCGAGTCTTGTGAATTTCTTAAAGAGTAAAGAAATATTTTCAGGATCAATTCCCTTTCCAAAATCGCGCACAGAAATAAAAACTCCGTGTTCGTTATTGGCAATCTGTATGGAAACACCCTGTTCTGTATTTCCATATTTAACAGCGTTCTCAATTAAATTATTGAGGATTGTATTAAACATGAAAGCATCGGTGACAATTGAGCCCTGGAATGAACTTTCGAGTGTGAATTTCACCTGGTGCCGTTCTTCCTGAATCCGGATCAGATCGGCAATGCTTTGTTCTACATTCACCTTTCCAACCGATGAGCTCAAGTAGCCTTGTTCCAGTTGTGCAGCAGTAAGTATTTGACTTACAAGATCTTCCAAACGATTGTTTTCATTCAATGATTTGCGGATGATTTGGTTTGCTTTTTCTTCCGAAAGATTGTGTTTCAACAAGGTTTGTAAGTACAGCTTATTTGCAGCAATCGGAGTTTTTAACTCATGGGTTACAGAAAGCATAAAATGATGCTGCTGAATAGCCATTTTGACATCTTTTTTAATAGATCGAATGATATAAAGCAAGCCGATAATTACAAGAGAAATAAAAACAGCTCCTTCACTAACAATCATAAGCACCCGCTTACTGATTTCAGGTGAAGCATGCTTCGTTTCCTGTGTTAATTCGATAATATGATAACCCCACCATGCAAACTGGAACAGGACGTAAAGCCCAAGCAGATAAACTAATACTACTGCAGGTTTTCGTTTCATATTAAGTGAATGAATTAATAAGCGCGCTCGTTTTTTCCTTCGATAAAGTTAATGAAAGCTTTGTTAACCACCTTATTTCCTCCGGGAGTTGGGTAATCACCGGTGAAATACCAGTCTCCAAGGTTGTCCGGACATGCTTTGTGTAAATCTTCAACTGTCTGGTAAACAATGTGTACTTCGGCATTAATATTTTCAGGAGTCAGCATTAGTGCGATCTTATCTGAAATCTGCTCGTCGGTAAACGGAGCATAAATATCTTTTACAACGTTTACAATTTGTTCTTTTGGCAATCCTACCTGTGCTTTTGCACGTTTGTAAACATCCTGAATAAGCTTTTCTCGTCCTGTTTCTTTCAGAAGTCCAATTGCGGCGGTGAAGGCAATGAAATCACCCATAATCGCCATGTCGATTCCGTAACA